>NZ_QLIT01000032.1 GCF_003574485.1 Facilibium subflavum | reverse complement strand
AGTTAGATGGATGGGCTCCCCACAGACACAAAACTACACCTTAAATAGCTTTGCTCAGTTAGTTAAGGTAATGTTTGGCTATAGCGGAAAAATAGATTACTTTTTCCAGGACAGAAAGGATATTTCAACAAGTGATAAGAAAAAGTGGAAAGGAATACTTTTAAATGCACAGTTAAATACAATGCTTTTAGAAGTGCTGCAAAATAAAACTGGTAAATTTTCTCTGTTGAATCCATCTAACTATTATCAATATAGTTTTAAAACCGTATTCTCACGTGATGTAACGCAGTTTTCCTTAGTGTATTCAAAAAGTGTACTGCTTGGTGAGGTGAAGCCTTTGATCAAGCGCTATCAAAGCCTTGTTAGTTTGTTAAAAAGCTATGATATTAACAGCGACTCACTAAGCCTTTTGGAAAAAGATGCGCTGTCACATTATGCGCAAAGCTATGTTACAACGATTAAAAATCTTTTGAAAAACGTTTTTCCTGGTCATATATCATCAAAAAGTCTGCAGATGTTTTTAATTGATATTACCTCTACCAATACGCCTTTTTCAAACCTTGTGGATTTCATCCAGAAAAATACAACCTTTAGCAAAGAAGATGATCTGCCTGCCTCACTGTCTATCATTCCTGACAGCTTTAAACCGTTAAATGATTTTATCGCTTCGGATAAATATAAAGCGTATCAAAGTATTTTGTCTAATATCAGTGATACGCTGTATCAGGAAAATTATGATAATTATGTTTCTTTGTATAAACAGCTTCAATCAACACAAAAAGACTCTATTGTGACAAAGCTTGCAGATTTACTTAAAGATCTTGGTGCAAACAATGAGGCAGCTTATAATTTATTCAAATTCCCTGAAAAAACGGTTGAACACAGTTTAGCTAATTATCTTATTGACTATGTAAAGCAGGACTGGGACCGTAATATCACGCCACAAACCACGCTGGTAGAAAAACAGTTTCCTTTAGATTTATCGGCCAAATCACAAGTCACACCTACTTATCTGAATGACTTATTCGGCCCTCAAGGTAAAATCTATCTTCAAATGCATGCGCTGTTGCAGGTTTTTATGCATTATGATGATGCGCAGAAATCCTGGGTGTTGGACCAACGTTTGTCATCAAAACAACAAAAAGCGTTAAGTCCGTACCTTAAAACCTTTAATTATTTTGATCAGCTGCAAAAAACATTTTGGGATAAACAAGGCAAGCCAAGTACATTAACCTTGTTTATTTCTTCGCTGCCTTTTGCCCAGGTATCATTAGATGGTATAAACAAAATGGTATTAAGTTTTATACAACTTGGTAGTAATGAGCAGGTATTAGGGCTTGATACTAAAGATCAGTCTCCTGTGACATTGACTTATGACTGGCAATTACAACCTGGCATTTCAGTGGGCTGGCTTAATCAGGATAACGTAAGTTACCAGCAAAGTTATTACGGGCAGTGGTCGCTATTTAAAATGTTAAGTACTGCTAAATGTAATAGCCAATGGCAATGTACCTGGCAGATTAGCAGTGACAATAACAAAGTAAAACCTTATAAAGTAAGTTTTCAAGTCCATGCTGATGTATTAAAGCTGATTAAAAGGGCTTAATATTTGATGGTGGCCAATAACGCAGTGAGTATAGGCACTTGAGAGATATTTTATAAGACAGTAAAGTAAAGTTTAACGTTATAGGGTAAGCGGGAAAAAAATGAATCAATGGGTAGTAAAGCGAATTATTTATGGGGTATTAATTTTAATGGGCATCATAGGGTTATCCGGCTGTGCATGGATCCCTTGGTATCACTCAACAACGATAAGTGTTAAAGTGAATGTTTCAGATAAGCATAAAGAAAGTGCAGTGACGATGATTGTTATGCAGCCAGCAGCGCAGAAAGATTTTGTGGCAGCTTCATACACAAGTGTTGCACAACAGTCTTTGGATAAGGGTGTTCGTCGATATGTCTTCTTGTCAGGGCAAGATAATAAAATATCTATGACAGTGTCAGATGCACCATTGGCGATTTATTTTATCTTGCAGCGCCAGCCTGTTTCTGGGTGGAAGTACCTGATCGAAAACCCACGAGGTCAGTCACTTGACTTTACGGTTGATGGAAATAGTGTGAAAAAGGAGACATAAAAATGGCAGAACATATCGTTGCCATGGATAGTGATGGTGTTGATATCCAGGTTAAGGGTGAAGGTGATGATCAATTATGTGATATCAGTTATAAAGCGCAAGGAAGTGCCGAGGTAAAAGTTTCTCAAGATTATGCGATGAGCGCAGATAAGACGATTACACTGACAGTAGGCGATGTAACTATTAGTATGGATCAGGATAAGGTTGTAATTAATAAAAAAAATGCAACGGTTACGCTTCAAGATGGAGATATCGAGCTTGTTGCTGGCAGTAGTGCTGTAAAACTTTCAGATGGAGATATTTCATTACAAGGTGACAATATCAGTATCAAAGGCAATCAGTCAGTTTCTATTGAATCTGGAAGTAGTTTAAGTATTAAAGGAGCAAGCCTTGCATTACAGGGCTCACAGGCAGTTAGTGTTGAAAGTAGTATGGCACTTGATCTAAAAGCTTCTATGGCAGCAACACTTAAAGGCATGCCAACATCGGTTGGGTAGGTTTTTATGGCAGTAAATAACAAATCACCTTTGACCTATTTTTATGAGCTTCTTGGTAATAAGTCGGTTTATGAGAAGGCACAAAATGACACGCTTACTAAGATGCAAACGGATATCAGACGTGATATTGCGCTTTCTGAGTTTTCGGCAAATACGCCAGCAAATGATCAAACGCTAAGTCAGTTAAAGCAATTTCATCAAGGTTTATCAACTACGGAAAAATTAAGCAATATCAGTACATCAGCTGAAACAAATGCGCTAAATACTTCTTTAAAACAGTCACTTTTGCGCACACAATCCGCCTTAAAAAAGGGAGACTTCCAAACATTTTCACAATCAAAAAAACAGCTTGCAAGTCAAATAGAACAAGTAAGCAAGACACAGTCGCAGGATTTATCAAAACTCAGTCAATTACGACCAAGTAAAGAGGATATAGCATCAAGCGCTTCTTATCTTTCAACGCTTGGTTTAGCGCTTGGCATCAATGCAGGTGAAACAAATAAGGATAATAACGAAACAAAGCCCGCGCATGAGATTGGAGATGGAAGCGAACATATAACGTCGAAAGCTTCATCTGATAGTGATGATTTAGCCGCCTTGCATCAAGATGTTCTGCGCCTTAATGCCAGTTCATCAGACAAAGCATTTTCAAGCTTGACAGCAGCTTATCAGCAGTATCTGGAAGGTCTTAGCACAGAAATAAATCAATTCTCTAAGACAGATCAATCCTTTGGTTCATTGGTGCAGTATAAAAAATTGATGAGTGTATGCAGCTACCCTAATAGTACCCATGAATCGGTGCAACAAACACCTGAGCTTTTAGGTATTGATCGCGTGATTGTAAACAATATGCAACAGCTGTCTCAGCAAGGGCAGATCAGTTTATCTTCAAAGGACCAGGCAAGTCTTGCCTCAATTGATGCGCATTATCAACAGCTAAAGGCATTGCCAGCTGAGAATAATACCCAGCATATTACAGCGCACCTGCAAAGCCTTTCTCAGACAACACAAGGTCAAACGCTTCAACAGGTTCGGCAGTTACAGCAGACAACTGGTTTGTGGGAAAATATACAAAAGCAAACGAAAGATCTTAAGGCTAAACGCTTTTTTACAGGGCAGATTAACGCAATCCGCGGTCAGGATTTGCCAAAAAAAGGCGGGATAAGTGCGGTGGGCTTTGTTTCTCAAGGGCAGCTTATTAGTGCTGATAGTTTATCGGCTCAACTGAGTTCTGCAACAGCATCACAACAGCTTGTACAGAAGCAACAGCAATTGTTGAATCAGCTACCTGATACGCCTGGACAGCAAATTGGTATGCTTCAACAGCAATATGCACAAATGGTTGCAACCAATGCAACTGGCATAAAACTTGCACAGACACAAACGGGTAAGCCAGAATATAAAGCATTGTCTCAAAATCTAACTGCAGTGCAAAATCGTTTTTCTATATTGCATCAATCTGCGGATACGTATGTAAGTAATCCAAATGATTTAAATAGCAAAGCAAATTATCAGTCAGCTTTAGCAAAAGCACAGCAAGAACTTGGCTTGTTACAAGAGGCATTGCCTGCAGCAAGTCTTTTGCAGGAGCAGCTATCGCAGCAAGCTTCTTTATTACATCAATCAATTTGCCCATGTGCTCAGATGCCATCCTTACCAGAAAGTGATATATCCTGGCAAATACAAGATTTTTCAAAAAAATTAGATGCTTTATCGCCTGAAATACAATCCCCTGGTAATGTTCAAATGCCAGATCCCTATTCAGTTACAGGTCCTTATAGTGTGGCAATGCAAAATGCGATTTCTCAAGCAAAGTTACCAGATGTTGAGACAACGCAGGCGGCCAAAAATGCCATTGATAGTTTAACTCAAACCACGCAGAGCTTTTCTGGATTTCAAAATATTAATATGGCGCCTGCAGATTGCCTTTGCCAAAATGTTAGTGCAAATTTAGCTGATATCATGCAGTGGTTGCCAACGGGATTGCCAGTCAACATTGCGCCTTTTCAGACTGATTTCATCACAAATGCCTTGGCTGAAATAACGAATTATTTTGGGAGCTGGGATGGGTTAAATAACCCCTTAGATAGTAATATAAGCGCGTTGATTGATCAATTAATGCAACAGTTTGATGGGTTGAATCAGTCACTTATACAACCATTGAATTTTTCATTTCCGCCATTGATCAATGTTACTAACCTGCCACCATTGACAGATGGGCTCACAATACAATTAGATGATCTTATGCAGTGTCTGCAAAGTGTTGATGTAAATGCGCCAAATCTGCCAGATGGCGTTTCATTAAGCCAGGTGCAAGCACTACAAACCCAACTGCAAGGCGTTTTAAATTACCAGGATATGTTTTTTAAACTGGATCGTGATCATGCAAATCAAATGCTATCTGAAGTACATGCGCCTGAAATGCAAAAACTGCAACAATTAATAAATGAGCCAGGTATGCAAAAACCTGATATTAACAGTTTAGTACCGGATATTGATAAACTGTTGCCAAGCCTGTCATCTTGCCAGAATTTTAATCAAATTTCACAGCAAATAAGCAATATTAATGATTACCTTGCCAATGCGGCACTGCCAGATATCGCCCCTGTAAATCAAAGTGCGGTTAGTTATCTGGATCAGGTTGACTCAATAAAACAATCAATCGCTGGATCATCGATAATGCATGCAAAGACACCAGTGGCAAGTGAAGCAGTTAGTGCAAGCTCTGTGGATAATACCATTGCGGCAGACCCAGCATCAACAAGTGCCACAGAAGATGTACAAACAGCTGCACAAGAGAAAGTAGCAGCATTGGATCGGCTTACAAGTACTATCACAACATATCAGGTTGTATCGGGCAATCAATCTAAAGCAGCATCTGTTGCAGTGCAGGCTGGATCACCAGAAAGCATGATGCTAACGTGTGCAACATCCCAAGTGATGTGTAGTTTTGCGATTGCACCTGGTGTTTATAGTAGTATCCGGCCAATGGTTATGGTGAATAATAAGCCAGCTGCAAATATTAATGATCATATTCCTATGGTTAATCTAACGCCATTTCCAGGTTGCTCAAGCCCGACAAATCCTTTAATGAATCCCTTGGTCTATCCATGGCCATGCATGCCGATGTCAGCACCTTTTGTGCCAAGTAATGTAATGACTATGATACAAGGTGCACCGGTTAACACACTAAGCAACAAGGCTTTATGTAGCTATGCAAGTGGTGGTGTAGTGAGTTTTATGAATCCTAATCAGACAACAACAGTAACAAGTTAGTGAGAATGAAATGCATGATTTTTTAACCGAATCTATGGATCAAGAAAAATCAGATGATGATTTATCTGATGGTCATTATCAATTGTTAACAAATACGTTTATGCAGTTGAGTAAAAATATTCAAGAGGATATTCGGCATTACCTAAGAGAAGAACAGGATTATCGCTTATCACGCTACAATCAAAACTTATTAATGCCTTTGCCAAAGCATATGCTTGTTAATACTTTTTTGAGTATGAAAAACATGTCGTTAGATTTAGAAGCACAGCAATCATTTGATGTTTATGATATTTCAGCCAAGCGGCACTTTATCTATACGACACAATCTCAGGTGATTATTAATAATTTTAAAGTAACAACAGATGATACAGCGCAGTCAGAAATATTCTATGTTACTTTGCAACCTAAAACGCCGGCTAAGCTTGATCGATGTGCTTTTGAGCTCTGGATAAATCCTGCTTTGTGGAGTAAGCTTGAGTATCGATTAGCACAGCTCAAAAGTGCATTATTTCACAATGAAAAAATATGGGTAGAATTATATTACGATGATGGAAGCACACATCATTGTCAGGCACATTTAGAAGATATACGCTATACATTACCGATGAATGATGTGGTTCGCTTAATGCTCACTTCCCCTGAGTTCTTCCTGGGATTTAAGGTTGTATTAGATCAAATGCCAATATTTAGTGATGCAAAACTCATTAAAGCAGTTTGTCTCTTTGATGTAAGCGCATTAAAGCGAGGGGAGATCAGGGAATTTAGTGCTTTTAAGGACAATTTGTTCAAAAATAATATTATCCCTTTGTTTAATTTATATGAAGGCTATTCCAGCGCGCAAAAACTTGATGATACTTATGATAAAATTCCTTTAATCCATGCTGAAGACCCAAGTGCACGTGCCTTTTATGTGCATCAAGTCTGGGAAAATAATCAGTTGTATAAAGAATATTATCATCATATTTTTAGTGAATATGTTTTTCACAAACATGTGGGCAAGTTGGGCTTTTATCCAAAAAATATTAAAGAAAGTGTAACACAATCTAAAAAGGTTTTTGTCAAAGCAATGTGGTCACAAAATGTGACACATGGGCATTTGCTAAAACTGAGTTCTAATGCCATTAACGCAGCACAGACTCGTTATGAGCTCGTTTGTTTAAAACCTGGGGTAAGTATTAATAATTTTCGTTATGTAGATCGCGTTGTACAGGTATTTCGTGCTTTCTCAGACTTGGATATGCGAAATAAAGATGCCTTTTTAATCGCACTTAAATTTCTATGCGGTGCTGAATACATCGATATTTACCAAAAGTTCAAATCAGCCGTTAGAAGCATTGAATATAATGCTGTTTCTAATGGGATTATTATTGAAGTGCAACAGGCCAGCGACTTTGCTTTTGTAGAGCATATAGCCAATGTGATCAGCACTTTTTTCTATGTAAATTCACCGCAGGCAATTCAGGTAAATACGCAGGTAGCCAATATTTATAAATAGCGTTAGTATATTTAAATAAATTTTATGATCATGGCCAGTGGCAGAGGGAAATTAAGCTTTAGAAGAAAATTTCTGTTTATTGAGAGTTTTTATTTAAAAAAAAAACGTTATACTATGCAACTAGGTTTAATGTTAACCGGTTACCGAAATGAGGAACTAAGGAAAGTAAAAATATGCGAAAACATTTTTTATACTGTATGTGGTCAAAGACGCTTAAAAAGCTTTTTGATCGAAAAATGGGGAAACCAGGCCTTGGGAGAGTCTTCTTGCTATTCACAGGGCTTGTGTCTGTATTGCTTTTAAGTGGCTGTAAATCTGGGATCTTGAGTCCTCAAGGGCCTATTACAGGTTATGAGCTTAAATTGCTAATATTTTCGATTTTATTGATGCTTGTCGTCGTTATTCCCGTGCTGTTTTTGACTTTTTGGTTTGCCTGGCGTTATCGCGCTTCTGCAACCAAGTCTAAATACAGACCCGAATGGGCACATAGCACGACTTTAGAAATTGTCTGGTGGTCTATCCCTGGGATTATCATTGTTATTTTAGCAGTGGTTACCTGGGTGACTTCACACCAGTTGGATCCATATAAGCCTTTAGATTCAGATAAAAAGCCAGTAACCGTAGAGGTTATTGCACTGGATTGGAAATGGTTGTTTATTTATCCAGAATACAAAATTGCATCGGTTAATTACTTTGTGATTCCAACACATCGTCCAATTAACTTTAAAATCACCTCAGCTGCACCAATGAACTCATTCTTTGTGCCGCAGCTAGGAGGTCAGATTTATGCGATGACTGGTATGACAACACAGCTTCATGTGTTGGCAGATAATCCAGGGAAGTACCGTGGCTTCTCAGCAAACTACACAGGTACAGGTTTCGCGCAAATGCAGTTTTATGCAAAAGCAACTTCTGAAAAAGATTTTAAAGCCTGGGTGGAAAAAGTTAAACAGTCAAACAAAGTGCTTAACTGGAAAACATTCTGGGATGGTCTTGCCAAGCCTTCGATCAATAATCCAGTGAGTTATTATGGTCAGGTTGAGGACAAGTTGTTTGATGATGTTGTCATGTCTTATATGATGCCAAACTATAAGCCTGGTCAAATGATGCATATGATGCATCGTACACATCAAGCCTAAATTGTGTTTTTAAGTGTAATATTGAATCAATAGGGAAAGAAAATGTTAGAAACATTAATAGGAAAGCTAAGCGATCCGCATAGTGTATTCCCATATATGTATGAACCTGTCAGTCAGCAACTCATTATTTTGGTAATGTTTATTTTTATTGTGCTTGGTGGCGGGTTGCTGCTTGGTGGGATTACATATTTTAAGAAATGGGGATATTTATGGCGTGAGTGGTTTACAACGGTAGATCACAAAAAAATTGGGATCATGTATGTTCTTGTTGCCTTTGTGATGCTGTTTCGCGGGTTTGTTGATGCCGCGATGATGCGTACTCAGCAAGCACTGGCATCTGGCGCTTCACATGGCTATTTGATTCCAGAACATTTTGATCAGATATTTACAGCACATGGCGTGATTATGATTTTCTTTGTTGCCATGCCACTTATGTTTGGGTTGATTAATATTGCCGTCCCACTACAAATCGGTGCGCGAGATGTGGCGTTCCCCTATTTAAATGCATTAAGTTTCTGGCTTTTTGTCGTAGGGGTGATCCTTGTTAATATGTCGCTTTTAATCGGTGATTTTGCACACACTGGATGGCTTGCTTATCCGCCTTTCTCAGAAAAAGCATTTAGCCCAGGTGTTGGTGTGGATTATTATATATGGGCGCTTCAGATATCCGGGCTTGGCTCATTGATGTCAGGAATTAACTTCTTTGTGACGATTATTAAAATGCGTTGCAAGGGTATGACATTAATGAAAATGCCGATTTTCACCTGGACTTCGCTTTGCTCTATGGTGCTTGTGATTGCAGCCTTCCCGGTTTTAACGGTAACATTAGGGTTATTAACACTAGATCGTTATCTTGACATGCATTTCTTTACCACAAGCTTTGGTGGTGATCAGATGATGTATGTTAACCTCATTTGGATCTGGGGGCATCCAGAAGTTTATATTCTGGTGTTACCAGCATTTGGGGTGTTCTCGGAAGTTGCCGCAACTTTCTCACAAAAACGACTGTTTGGCTATGCCACTATGGTATGGGCAACAATCGTGATTACGATTTTATCCTTCTCAGTATGGTTGCATCACTTTTTCACAATGGGTGCTGGTGCCAATGTGAACGCCTTTTTTGGCATTATGACGATGATTATCGCAGTGCCAACAGGGGTGAAGATCTTTAACTGGTTATTTACCATGTTCAGAGGCCGTATTATTTTTAAAACGCCGATGTATTGGCTTTTAGGCTTTATCTTTACCTTTACTATTGGTGGCATGAGTGGTGTATTATTATCAGTGCCAGGTATTGATTTCCAAATGCACAACAGTGTCTTTTTGATTGCGCATTTTCATAATGTGATTATTGGTGGTGTCGTGTTTGGTTATTTTGCCGGTTTGATTTACTGGTTTCCAAAGATGTTCGGCTTTACCTTAAATGAGCGCTTGGGAAGATATTCTTTTTGGTGCTGGATTATCGGCTTTTTCGTTGCGTTCATGCCGCTTTATGTACTAGGTGCTATGGGCATGACCAGACGTTTGTATCATTATGATGCATCTACAGGCTTTCAACCATTCTTAATTGTGGCCTGGGTTGGGTCAATGATTATTGCCTTGGGTGTTTTCTTGCAGATCTTGCAAATCATTGTGAGTATTAAAGATCGTCATAAAAATCGTGATCTTACCGGTGATCCTTGGAATGGGCGTACACTTGAATGGGCAGTTGCTTCTCCTGCACCATTTTATAATTTTGCGCATGATCCGGTAGTTGACTCTCGTGATGCTTTCTGGGAGCAAAAACAAAAAGGCTTAGATATTGAGAATAAACCCGCTGATCAAAAATCACCTTATCAGGATATTCATATGCCTAGAAACACAGGGGTTGCCTTTATTATTTCGGCATTTAGCTTGGTGTTTGGCTTTGCGATGGTTTGGCATATCTGGTGGCTTGCGATCGTTGGATTTGTTGGTGTCGGTCTTTCAATTATTGCCAGGTCATTTAATTACAACATTGATTATTATGTTAAGGCGAAAGAAGTCGAAGCCATTGAGTCTGCGCATGAAGAATTAAAAAATAAGGTGACAGTATGAGTACGGCAACAGTAGTAGATAATCACCACGACCATCATCATTTTGATGGCGAGAAAAGTGTTTTTGGTTTTTGGATTTACATTATGAGTGACTGCGTACTGTTTGGCACATTATTTGCCGTTTATGCAGTCTTTCATACACATACCTTTGGTGGGCCAGGTCCTAAGGAGCTATTTAGCTTACCATATGTATTTGTTGAAACGATGTTCCTTTTGTTCAGTAGTTTTACCTATGGTTTGGCAATGCTAAGCAGAACATCAGGCAACAAAAATCATGTTATCGCATGGCTTTGGGTAACCTTTGTTTTAGGGCTATGCTTTATTGCAATGGAAATCTATGAGTTTCACGAGCTTTATGCAGAAGGGCATAGCTGGGCGGCTAGCGCATTTTTGTCTTCATTTTTCACGCTGGTTGGTACACATGGGCTTCATGTGAGCATGGGCTTGATATGGATTGTTAGCATGATTTTCCAAGTCAAAAAACATGGTATCACGCCAATGAGTAAAACCAAATTAACTTATTTGGGTTTATTCTGGCACTTCTTGGATATCGTTTGGATTTTCGTTTTCTCCGTTGTTTATTTGATGGGAGCAATATAAGATGGCTAAAGAGCATTTATATGACAAGGACACAGGTGCTGCCTACGGGACCCACAAAACCTATCTTGTTGGTTTTGGTTTATCAATTATCATTACGATTATTGCCTTTTCTCTGGTTGGGTTTAAGCTTCTGCCACCAACAGGGCTTTATATTGCAGTAGCAATACTGGCATTGATTCAATTTTATGTGCAGCTGGTGTTCTTTTTACATTTAAGTACGGATTCCAAGGCTCGCTGGAATATGATCAGTTTTATTTTCACGCTTGTGGTCGTGCTTATTCTGGTTATTGGTACACTTTGGATTATGTTTAATCTTTATACCATGATGATGTAGGGCGCATGAAGCTTGTCAGTCTAACAAAGCCAGGCATTATCTTTGGTAATATCGTTACGCTTTGCGGTGGTTATTTTATTGGTGCAAAGGGTAATTTTTCCGCCTATACCTTTAGTGCAAGCTTATTAGGTATGGCTTTTGTGATTGCTTGTGGTTGTGTATTAAATAACTATATTGATCGAGATATTGACTGTTTAATGCAGCGAACAAAGAAACGACCGTCAGCGTGCGGGTTATTATCATTACAGTTTGCATTAAGCTATGCTTTTATCTTGGGCGTTTTGGGAATTTTTTTTCTGTATGTCGGCACCAACCTATTAACGCTTGTGATTGCACTTATAGGCCTTTTTACCTATGTGGTTGCTTATTCACTATGGTTTAAGCGCCGTTCCATTTTTGGGACGATTATCGGTGCAATCTCAGGGGCAGTTCCTCCTGTGATTGGTTATACTGCAGCAACCAATCGCTTTGATGTCATTGCAATTACGTTATTTTTAATTTTATTTTGCTGGCAGATGCCACATTTTTTTGCCATTGCCATCTATCGGATGAGCGATTATGCAGCGGCAAAAATTCCTATTTTGCCGATTAAAAAAGGCATTGCTTATACAAAAATTAATATGTTGATATTTGTGATGCTTTATATTATCGCAACGCTTGCATTAACCGTTGTTGCGCCTGTACATCTTTTGTACCTGGTTGCTGCCGTGTTACTGGGTATTGCCTGGCTTTATCTGAGTTTACAGGGCTTTGTGGTTCGTGATACATTGATCTGGTCACGCAAGATGTTTATTTTCTCTATCGTCAGCATTACCTTACTAAGTATCATGATGGCGGTTTCTTAGGGGCTTTGGTAGCTTAAATTTAGTTGGATAGTGCTTTAATTACTGATAAGTCACTGCCATGATATTCTCTAGATGGGTTTATGTTTGACTTTGCAATAGCAAAAGGATATTACAATGAAAAAATTGACACTTATTGCAGTTGCCTGTTCTATCTCAGGGTTACTTTTTGGCTTTGATGCCGGTGTTATATCAGGCGTTCTTGTCTATTTGAAAAATGATTTTACAATAACAAGTTATACTGAGGGTTTTATCGTTGGTGCTTTGCCAATTGGCGCTTTGTTTTCAGCATTATTTGCTGGTCAAGTAATGGATTATTTTGGCCGCAGGGCCGTGCTGTTTCTTACTGCAGCACTCTATCTTATCGGCACACTTCTTTGTACATTTGCGCTTGGTTTTGAATATATTGTTGCTGGTCGGATATTTATTGGCATTGGCGTTGGGTTAAGCTCAACAGTAACACCTTTATATCTGTCTGAGCTTGCACCAAAGTATATGCGGGGTAAAATCGTCACGCTTTATCTTATATCAGTCAATACAGGTATTTTCTTTTCCTACCTGTCAAACTATTTTATTTCTCATTTTGAATCATGGCGATTGATGTTCTTTATTGCTGTCGTGCCTGCAATTATCTTGTTTACATGTTTGTGGTTTTTGCCAGAAAGTCCAAGGTGGCTTTATATGCGCCACAGGTTTGCGCAAGCAGAACAGGCGTTAAAAACGCTATATGGCAAAAATTTGCCCAAAACTGATGACATTAAAGATATTCAATTAAATCAACAGGAAAAGCGTGTAAAATTAAGTCAAATTAATGCACAACAAAAACGCTTGCTCTTTATTGGCTTTGGTATTGGTGTGTTCACACAGGCCGTTGGGATCAATGCCATTATTTATTATGCACCAACAATTCTTATGCACTCAGGTGTGGTAAGTGGTAACAGTGCCATACTTGCCTCGTTACTTATCGGTTTTACCGTTATGGTATCTGCAGTGTTGGCAAGCTTTAAACTGGATCAGTTTGGTCGGCGAACAATGTTACTAAATGGTCTTATTGGCATTATTGTATGCCTGTTTATGATGTTTATTGCTTATAATGTTATCACTAGCCAAACTGTGCTGGCGTGGGCAATTCTATTATTATCTGTTATTTATGTTTTCTTTCAAGGAATTAGTGTTGGCCCGGCATGCTTTTTATTGCCTGCGGAAATATTTCCAATTGCCATTCGCGGTATTGGCATGAGTATCTCAGTTGCTGCAAATTGGCTAACAAACATCCTTGTTTCTTTCTTTTTTCCGACCATGTTATCAACAATAGGTGCTGGCAATGCCTTTTTGTGTTTTGCTGTTATTTCTTGTGTTGGCTGGGTTTTCTTCAATCGGTATGTATTGGAAACAAACAAAATATCTTTAGAAGAAATTGCTGCAAAGGCCTAAGCAAGTGCCAATAAATCATCCTTAACTGTTGCCCAGTCATGATCAAATTTCTCGATAGCTTTTTGTGTTAACTCAGGCGCTTCAAATAGTTGATCCATAAGTTCTGGTACAATCGTAATTGCTTGAGCTTGCAGTGCAATTGCATGGTTGACATCATCAAGTGTTTTTAAACTTGCCAGCATTATTTTACTTCGACAAGGTATCATCGTATTCATTTTGCAAATCAGATCAATTTCCTGTTGCCAGCTTGGATTGTTATTTTTAATATGATGATAATAGGGCGCGATATAGTCAACGTTTAATTTACACGCTAGCATTGCTTGTTTTGCACTTACAACAGCGGTTGCCAGCACTTTGATTTCCTCTTTAATTAATTGCTGCATTGCCACTATACCTGCTTGTGTTACCGGAATTTTTACGATGATTCTGGCAGATATGTTATGCAATTTACGTGCTTGATCAATGATTTTATCAGTGCTTTTTGCGGTGACTTGCACGCATAGCTCTTTTTGTTGTAAATGCAATATCTGTTCAATTGTCTGCATTGGCGTATCATGACTTTGTGATAATATTGAAGGGTTTGTCGTAACACCATCAAGCATTGTTTTATAGTGACAGTTTTTAATAAAATGTGTATCAGCACTATCTAACCAAATTTCCATTTAAGACTCCTGTATTGAAACTGTTTATTCAAAATTAATTAAACCTTATGAGCTTTGTTGCAGAAATTGTTCCTGACTAATAATAACCCCTAGCTCAAAAAGGTTATTACATTTTAGTCGATGCTTCATGTTTCGAATGTGAACTTCAATTGTGCGCTGCGATAAACTTAATTTATGTGCAACTTGTTTCATTGAATATCCACAACTTAGAAGATAAGCAACGTTTAATTCTGCTTTAGTAATATAACAGTTTTCCGTCGCAGATTTTCCATAAAATAGCCGATTGTTTTGATTTAATTGTTTTATCTTGTCAAAATTCTCTGTAAATCGGCGATTATCATGATTTTCTGGCTTTAATAGAATTTTGCCTGTCTCAGCACGTTGAATCAGATGGCGGGCTTTGTAATGAAAGTGGTAAATAAATTTATCTAATGCTTCGATACGGCTGACAAGGCTGCTATCACTTAATTGAATGTGCTTTTCAAACCCAAAGTGATAATAGTTGATTCTGTGTTGCCCTTTTCGGATGATGGTGAGTCCATTATCAATATTAAATGACCTGGCTTCGGTATATATTGGAAATGGGTTCAGCCATTGCCATAGCAAATAGCCATCCAAAAAATGATCCAGGTTATGTTCAAAAATTGCCAGATCAAATAGTCGTTGTTTGTAATAGTGTGCTATCCAGTCAGGGTGCGTGGTTAAACGAATATGTGCTCCATCAAAGTAATTAGCATCAAAAGTAAAATAATTTACGCCAAGTGGTTTAAGTAAAGCCAGAAATGCCTGCATCTGGGCTGTTGTTGTAAAAGTTAACGTATTTTTATAAAAGCTTTCATCAAGCTTAATAACGTCCTGTTTCATGTTATGACTCTTAACTATAATATATTAAATTGTAATTTGCTGACAGGCTAAATATAACCTGTATGGTATGTATTACAAGCATTTGCAACAAAAAAATAATCAATATTACGGGTTTTCCACAATATTTTCTATAGCTGACTCATAGTATTATATTCTTCAGTGATTAAATTTAGCTTTAATATGCGCCAGTGGGGGCTGCTTTGTACACTGCAACGCATGCGTTGCAGTGTATGGGGGTTTTTTTGTAAATCAGAAACTTTTTTCACAACTGAATATTTATCGCATTAATTTTTTCATTTTTTTATTTATTTTTGTAAAGCTTGTCTATACTCAAAGTTGTAAGGCGAGCCAAGAGCCTTTCCCCTCCTTAGATGACCTTTATATAAAATGGCTCGCCTTCACTCTATATTTTTTTTCATTTTATTCTTTTTCATGATACAAGCCAATGCGATTATCTTTGATAAATTTTTGCCAATGATATTGATGCTTATAAATGAGGCTGAAGATAATATGCGGCGTAATGATCAGTGCTAAATAGCATATAATTAATGCAGCAAGGTAACCATCATAGATATCAGCTGCTACAGAAGAAGGTCGAGAGAATGAGATAAAAAAAGCCAGTAACGTGAATACTAAGCCCATGACAGCAATTATAAGCCCAAGCTTATGTGGCAGATTAAATTTTCTTGGATTGATTGTGTTTGGTACTTTGATTTTTAAGTAGCAATAAGCAAGGAATAAAATAATATACATCGTTAGATAGGTAATAACCGTTAAAGTCATTGCGGTGAAAAAAGCCATATTCCCGCTGCCAAATGCCATTCCAGCCAATGTCAGCACAATTAGCCAAATAGAAACAATGATTGCTTGAAAAACTAATAATCTTATCGGCATAAGATGTTGATTCGTTTTGGCAAAAAATGGTGGGAGCAGACCATCTTGTGCAGCATGTTGAATCCCTCTTATTGGGCCATTTATCCATGATGAAATCTCACCTACAGCGCTAAGTGTGATCAATAAGGAAAAAGGATAGATAATCCAGCTGACACCATAATATTTAAATAAGAATAAAAAAGCTTCAAAAATACCACCACTTAGTGAGATGTCTTGCAATGGAACAACCATGGCGATTGTGATAGCACTTAATGCTGCAAGGATAATTGTCAATAATACTAACGTTATAATTGCCAGTGGATAATTTTTAGCTGGGTTCTTTAGATGATTAACATGAACGGCAGAAGCTTCAGGTCCCATGTATGACAGGATAAATGATACAAGCACGACTAAGGCGGTAAAATTAGAAAAATTTGGAAAAAATGTATTGATTGAAAAGCTTATTTCAATTTTATTGCCACTTGAAAAATAGCTGATGCCAAGAATGATTAAGATGATGATAGGAAATAAAATGCCAATAAAAAAAGCATATGAGGCAATAAGTTTGGTGATTTTTGTACCAAAGAAGTTGGCAAGGGTGATCAGCCAGAAAATAATTAACAGGATGATTAACTGGCTTATAGAGGGTTTTGCTAAAATTGGGTAATCAAATGCATAGGCAATTCCATTAGCGATGAAATAAAGCATAGCAATAAAACCAAGGCTGACTTGCGCCCATTGTAAAAATATCATGAAGAATCCCCAGCGTGCACCAAAGGCTGCTTTTCCCCAGCTAAAAACACCTGCATCACACCAACCTTGCCCGCCGGTACCAAGCTCTGCTGCAATCAAACAAACCGGGATAAACCAAAAAATGCCTGCAGCCATTAAAAAGAAAATTGTTGAGAAACCTGAGGTGGCAAATGTTGGGTAGGCATATATGCTAACCACCATTGATGCGGTAATCATTAAAAAACCAAAAAAGCCAAGTTGATGCTTGGTAGGGATATGTTTGATTTTGTGTTTCATGGTGAAAGCCTCTAGTGTGGGATATTTTTGCCGTGACGATGTGTTTGGGGTGTATTGTTATCGCTATTGTCGAGCTTTTTGATCACCTTATCCAGATCACTTAAGAAATCTTGGGCAAGCGTTAGGCTAAAGTTTTCTTTGACAACAACCCTCAGTGCAATAATATCTTGCGCGTTTTCTGGCATGCTATAGGCGGGAACAACCCAGCCATAGATGCGCAATTGCTCTGAAATATCATAGGCGTCATAATGGTGTTTTCCATTAAGTACAAAGGTGACTACAGGTTCCATTCTCCGTGTGCCAAGCACGCTAAATCTATCATGTTGTGTTAATGCTTGACTGAGGTAGTTACTCACGGCCATCATATTATTAACGATTCTTGTATAGCCTTGCTTTCCCAGCCTTAGAAAGTTGTAATATTGTGCAACGACCATAGAGCTGCCACGTGAGAAATTAAGAGTATATGTCGGCATGTTCCCACCAAGGTAGTTGACATTAAAGACAAGGTCGTTCGGGATAACGCTTTCATCTTTGAAAATAAGCCAGCCAATCCCTGGGTAAACAAGCCCATATTTATGCCCGGAAAGGTTGATAGACTTTACTTGTTCCAGTTGAAAATCCCATTTGATTTTGTCATCTTGAAATATTGAGATAAACCCGCCACTGGCCGCATCGACATGAAGCGGAATATCCCACCCGTAATGTTTTTTGGTTTCTAATAACAGCTGGTTAATCTCTTCTATTTCATCATATTCTCCAGTGAATGTTGTGCCTAAAATAGTGGCAACACAGATGGTGTTTTCATCTATTAAAGGACGAACATCTTCAGCAGTAATGTGATAGCGATCTTTGTGCATGGGGATGATTTTAGGCTCTACATCAAAATATCTGGCAAATTTATCCCAGCAAATTTGCACATTGCTGCCCATGATAATATTTGGTTTGGATGCATCTTTTCCTTGTTTTTTTCGTTGATTCCGCCAAGAGAATTTGTGTGCAAGGCCTGCAAGCATAATGGCCTCAGATGAACCTATTGTCCCTGTGCCGACATAATTTTGATTTTCAGGCGCATTAAGGAGCTCTGCAAGAATATGAACACATCTTTCATGTAGCTTTTCAACTTGTGGGTATTCATCATGATCAATGAAGTTTTTATTGAGGCTTTGGACAATCAGATCATTTGCTTCAGGCTCCATCCAGGTCGTCACAAAACTTGCTAGATTGAGTATCGGTGTACCATCAAGATTTAATTCATCTTCAATTAATTGTTTGGCCACCTTTGCCGGCATACCACACTCACTGATAGAAGAAAGTGTGATGTCATCAAGGTCATAACGCCCAGCGTAGGTTGAGATATCCTCAATTGAAAGGTTTTTTTGGGACTTCTTGTGTATCATTGCTAAATCTCCTGTATTGCTGTGACTTCCATATAATAGGTACATCCTTTTATAAGTGCTAAATTTATCCAAATATAAAAAGCAATTTATAGCAGCATGCTTGTATTTGTATAAATATATTGCACTCTAGGTATAAAGGGGCAATGGAGATTTGTCAATGATAATAGGGTCTTATTGTGTAATGAGAATAGATGTATTAAGGTAGATCGCGTTTATCATGGCCAATATATAACTGGCGTGGACGACCGATTTTTGCTTTTGGATCGCGTACCATCTCAATCCATTGACTAATCCAGCCAGAAGTTCTTGCCAGGGCAAATATTGGCGTATACATCGTCGTTGGGATATTTAAGGCTTTAAGGATGATGCCGGAATAGAAATCAACATTTGGGAACAGCTTTCTCTCGATAAAATAGTCATCATGTAATGCAATTTCTTCAAGTTTCTTAGCGATGACTAAAAGCGGGTTATCGCTGTCGCCAAGTTGATTTAAGATTTGTTCACAGGCTTTTTTCATTGCTGTGGCACGCGGGTCTGTATTTTTATATACACGATGACCAAAGCCCATTAATCTAAATGGATCATCTTTGTCTTTAGCCTTAGCAATAAATTTCTCAATATTGCTTGCATCACCAATTTTTTCTAACATTTTTACCACAGCTTCATTGGCACCGCCATGCGCAGGCCCCCAAAGTGCAGCGATGCCTGCGACAAGTGCTGCATAAGGGTCTGTACCAGTTGATCCTGCCAAGCGAACCGTAGAAGTTGAAGCATTTTGTTCATGATCAGCATGTAGGATGAAAATAGTATCCATGGCTTTTGCTGCTAGATGATCTGGTTTGTAATTTTCGTTATCAGCAAACATCATATACAAGAAATTCTCAGCATAAGAAAGCTCTTTTTTTGGCGCAACAAAATCAAGGCCTTGGCTATGACGATAAGTCATTGCAACAAGTGTTGGCATTTTTGCAATAATGTTTTTTGCTGCTTGTATTTGTTGTTCTGGAGATTTTTTATCCATATGTTTTTGGTTCTCTCCGGCTAAGACACTTACCGCTGCCATTAATGGGGCGATCGGATGAGCATCTTTTGGAAAAGCTTTAATAGCCGCTTTAACATGGTTATCAGCGGCCATGTTTTCAATAATCTCATCGCTGAATTCATTTAACTGCGCTTTTTCAGGTAATGCATCATTTAATAAAGCATAGCAAAGGGTGTTATAATTTGATTTTTCTACCCACTGCTCAATAGGGTAGCCACGGTGTAATAAAATACCTTTATTACCATTGATAAAAGTGATTTTAGACCAGCAGGCAGCAGTTGATAAAAAGCCAGGATCATAAGTAAAGATACCTTCTTTAACAAGGCTTGAGACATCAACGGTTTCCTGTCCTAGTACGGGTGTGTGTACAGGCAGCTCAAGTGACAGGTTTTTGTGTGCTACCGTAAGTGTTGCAGTTTTTGACATATAGTTCTCCATATATTTGGTCAATTTTTACTTGAGTGCAAGCCAGGCTTTTACAGATAAAATTACTATGTAATACAGCTTTGCGCCAACGCCAAGGATAAAATTGCAGGCAAGTAAATTTGCGCATATTTAAACGCATAAGTGCTTTGTTGTCAAACAAGAGCAACCAAACACAAAAAGCCTATATGCCGGTTGCAAATCCTAAATTTCGGTAGTTATTTTACAAAGAAGCGTCTTCTCTGTAAAGTAACAATTGTGGAGTGCGTTAGCAATAAATAAACTGTCCTAATGAGCAATATATAAATTATCTGTACTAAACAGCACAATCACTTAGGTGTTTTGGATGACGAAGGGTGAGTAAAAAAACCGCAGTTATTCACTGAAGTTACGCACTTTCCATCTTTGTATATTACCTCAGGGGCTTCTCATTCATTCTGCCTGGTTGGTCACATAAATATTTTCAGTGCAGTCATTCCCGAAAAGCAAAGCTTTGGCGGGAATCCACGCCAGAGTCATTCCTTCCCAATAACGGTTTGAGCCTTATGCAAAAGCTTATCTAACGGCAGAAAAAGGATAAATGTATTTCTAATGAGACAAACGCTTTTAAAAAAGTCGCTAGTATATGTTTTACCCTTGTAGAAAGCGAAGTACATTTACTCTGCTTGCTTTCGTTTTTGCTTGGATTTTGTCTTTTCAAAAAAATGTCCATTTTGCATAAGCCAAGGCCGTGCAAGCCGCTCAATGTTTATTAAATAAATGCGCAGCCATTTTTTAAGTAATTTTGCCATTCTATATTTAACTTTAAAATTTATATGCTTAATCTATGCTGAGGATATTAACATTAACTCTATTAATAAATCAAATAATTAATTCATTTGATTTGAATTATATGCTCGCAGGTTGAAAGTGTATTTCTTGAAGAAGTTGGCATTGTTGCTTCTTTGAGACTGGAACTCATAATTTTTTATGCTAGAATACAACGTATTTTGTTTCACACAACGAGTATTTGTTAGTTGATAACCCCTATCATTAAGCGGTTTTGTGGCGCTTTAATGTTAGATATGCTACTTGTGGATCATTTTGCGATTTTTAGTCTTAGAGTGATTTGTAAGTGACATAAAACAAATAGCAAATATCTAAAACAACATAGGTATTCGGGAGAATGAAATAATGAAGCATGAAGGACCTAGGAATATTAGTCTTGGCTCGATCGCAGGCTATAAATTTCCTATTACGGCAATCAGCTCGATTTTGCATCGTGTAACGGGATTATTAATGGTGGTTTTACTGCCTTTTTTATTATGGGGCTTTGATTTGTCTGTCAGAGGTGGCGATTCATTTTATTATGTGCAGTATTTATTATTGCATACGCCATGGAGTTTTGTTGCATGGCTTTTCTTATCCGCAATCTCTTATCATGTGTTTGCTGGTATTCGTCATTTGATTATGGATTTAGGCATGGGTGAAGAGATGACAGTTGCCAGGATCACATCATCTTTTGTCTTGATTCTAGGTGTTTTAGCAGCAATTTTTTGGGGAGTTTGGTTATGGCTAATGTAACAGCATGTACACGATCAGGGCTAAAAGACTGGTTTTTACAACGCGTCAGTGCAATTATTATCATACTTTATACGATCTTTGCTATTGTGGCTGTGTTTTGTGTATCGGCACATGGCAACTACCATACATGGGCTTTAATATTCCACAGTACGTGGGTGAAAATTTTTACCATTCTCGCATTTGTCTCATTGATTGCACATGCGTGGATTGGGATGTGGACGATTTTCACCGATTATATTAAATGTGCCTGGCTTTCAGGTGTGCTTCAGGTAGCTGCAATTGCTGGATACTTTATTTGCTTTATCTGGCTAATCTGTATTTTATTTTAAGAGGTTTATGTAATGAAAATAGCAACACAACAGTTTGATGCAATTGTCGTTGGCGCAGGTGGCGCTGGAATGCAAGCGGCATTTCAGCTGGCGCAATCTGGGTTTAAAACGGCTGCGATTTCCAAGGTTTTTCCAACACGTTCGCATACCGTCTCAGCACAAGGAGGCATTGCCGCGGCACTTGGAAACGTTGAGGACTTTGATGATGATTTGCCTGCCGATGATTGGCGCTGGCATACTTATGATACCGTTAAGGGTTCTGATTATATTGGTGATCAGGAAGCCATCGAGTTTATGTGTGAAAACGCACCGCAGGCTATTATTGAACTAGAGCATATGGGCATGCCTTTTTCTCGTTTAGAAAATGGTAAAATTTACCAACGTGCCTTTGGTGGTATGTCAAGAAACTATGATGTAGGTAAAATTGCCAAGCGTACATGTGCAGCTTCTGATAGAACTGGCCATGCGTTATTGCATACGTTATATCAGGGGAACTTAAAGCATGAAACCAAGTTTTTTAATGAGTGGTATGCTTTGGATTTGGTGAAATCCTCTGAAAATGCGATTGCAGGTGTTTTAGCAATGAATATGGAAACCGGTGATATCGTCTTTTTTCAATCCAAAGTTACCATTTTAGCAACAGGTGGCGCTGGTCGTATTTATGAATCAAGCACAAATGCGCATATTAATACAGGTGATGGTATTGGTATGGCCTTGCGCGCTGGGTTTCCTTTACAGGATATGGAGTTTTGGCAATTTCACCCAACAGGAATTGCCGGTGCAGGTGTTCTGGTTACCGAAGGCTGCCGCGGTGAAGGTGGTGTGCTTCGTAACAAAAACGGTGAGCGCTTTATGGAGCGTTATGCGCCCAATGCAAAAGATTTAGCGTCACGTGATGTGGTATCACGTGCTTCACAACAAGAAATTAACGAAGGTCGTGGCCTAAAATTTGCTGGTGTTGACTGTGTAAACCTTGATTTAACACACCTGGATGAATCTGTGATTAAAGAGCGCTTACCTGGTATTCGTGAATTAGCGATTACCTTTGCAGGAGTTGATCCATTAAAAGAGCCAATTCCTGTTGTGCCAACCTGCCATTATATGATGGGTGGAATTCCAACGAATAAGTTTGGCCAGGCAGTAACCCAGGATGCACAAGGCCAGGATGTTATTATAGATGGCTTATACGCTGTGGGTGAATGCGCCAGTGTATCAGTACATGGTGCTAATCGCCTGGGCTCAAATTCATTGCTTGATTTGGTTGTTTTTGGTCGTGCTGCTGGCATGCATGCTGAGGATGCACTGCGTGCTGGAATGCAACATCGCAGACCGCAGGAAGATGGCCTGGAAAAAGCAATGGAAAGATATAACCGCTGGGAAAACAACAAATCAGGTGAATCGGTTGCAGATCTTCGTGCTGAATTACAAAAGGCAATGCAGGTTGACTTTAGTGTTTTTAGAACGCAAAAGCAAATGCAAGAAGGGTTAGAGCGCTTAAGATCATTACGTGATCGGGTAAATAAAGCAGCGCTTGCTGATCACAGCCATGTGTTTAATACAGCAAGGATTGAGGCATTAGAGCTTGATAATTTAATGGAAACAGCAATGGCAACAGCTGTTTTGGCATTAAATCGTACTGAGTCTCGAGGTGCACATTCACGAGAAGATTATCCTGAAAGAGATGATGAAAACTGGTTGAAGCATTCATTGTATTATCTGCAGGATGATCGTTTTGCCACAAGAGAGGTTAATATGAAACCAGTCAAACTTGAACCTTTTAAACCTAAAGTAAGAAGCTACTAAGGAGTAGACGATGGATGTGAAATTTAAAGTATATCGCTATAATCCTGAAGTAGACAAGAAGCCTTATTATCAAGATTATACCGTTGAAGTAGAAAATGAAGGCACAAAAGTGCTCACTGCCATTGAAGCAATTAAAAAACAAGATCCAACGTTAGCTGTTCGTCGGTCTTGCCGTGAAGGGGTCTGTGGTTCAGATGGCATGAATATTAATGGCCAAAACCGCCTGGCATGTATCACCTCTATCGGCGAGCTTAAGCAGCCAATTAAGCTACAGCCATTACCAGGGTTGCCAGTGATTCGCGATTTAATTGTGAATATGGATCAGTTTTATAAAAACTATGAAGCAGTCAAACCTTACTTGATTCCAGATGAAAATGACAATCCTGTTAAAGAACGATTACAATCGCCTGAGGATCGTGCAAAATTAGATGGCTTATATGAATGTATTTTATGTGCTTGTTGTACAACATCGTGCCCATCGTTTTGGTGGAATCCAGATAAGTTCATCGGGCCATCTGGTCTTTTGCAAGCATATCGTTTTGTGATTGATTCGCGTGATGGTGCAACCAAAGAGCGTTTGAAGGATTTAGAGGACCCTTTTAGTGTTTTTAGATGCCGCACGATTATGAACTGTGTCAGTGTGTGTCCAAAGGGGCTTAATCCAACAAAAGCAATTGGTAAGCTTCGCTCAATGATGTTGAAAACGAATATATAAGAAAAAAAGCACTGATGCTTCAGTGCTTTTTTCTATGCTGATTTGCTATGTATGTATAGGTTGGCTTGTGATTATTAAATAGCAAAATGTAAAGCGAGAAAAACTATAAAATCGCTTGTCAGTGGTATAAGATAATAACCAGGTGAACTGATAAATTGCTTGTTTGTTAATGTGTGAACTTTATGTTTTATGATAAGCTGACAGATTGTTGCGTTTTGTTGCACATTTTTCAAAATCGAAGATGACAACATAAGTTTAGTGAAAAATAAAAAAGAGCAAAAATATGAGTGATAAACAACCATCGATGTCTTCATGGTGGGGAAGCTCGCAGTTCTCAGGGGCAAGCAGTGCCTATCTGGATGCGATTTATGAAGACTATTTGAACAATCCAAATTCGGTAGAACCTTCTTGGCGCCAGTACTTCGACAGTATTGCTAATGGCCAGCATGATGTCTCACATGCGCAAGTAAGAGAGGACTTTGTTGCGCTTGCCAAGAATCCTTATCGCTTTGCAAAAGACAAATCTTCAGCAAATGGGCAGTTTTTCCCAGAAGGTGGTGATAAGGTTTCTGCGGTAATGGATCTGGTTTACATGTATCGAAGCGTTGGACACAAGATGGCACATATCGACCCTTTGGGTATCAAAAAGCCTGAAAAAACGCAAGAATTAGATCCTGAGTTTCATGGCTTAAAAGAAAAAGATTTATCTGAAAGCTTTAATGTTGGTATTTTCTCTGATTATAAACCAATGCCATTAAAGGATATTATTGCGAAATTAAAGGAAATTTATACAGGTTCTATCGGCTATGAGTACATGCACTTAAACAGCATGCCAGAGAAGCTTTGGATTCGTCAGCGCATTGAAAAACAAGACACGCCTTTTACCATTGAACAAAAAAAATGGCTTTTATCACGCTTAACAGCGGCTGAGGGTTTGGAGAAATACCTTGGTATGAAGTATGTAGGTCAAAAGCGATTCTCTCTAGAAGGTGGCGAATCAATGATTCCTGCGTTAAATGAGCTTATTGAGATGGCTGGCAGTTATGGTGTCGAGGAAATCGGGCTTGGTATGGCACACCGTGGCCGTTTGAATGTATTAGTCAACATTATGGGTAAATCACCTGAGGAGTTGTTTAAGGAATTTGAAGGTTCACAAGACAAGAAGTTTCTCTCAGGGGATGTTAAATATCACTTGGGTTTTGCTTCATGGCATAATACCAAAAAAGGTAAAGTGCGTTTGGCACTGGCTTTTAATCCCTCGCACTTAGAGACAGTTGACCCTGTCGTTGAGGGTGCTGTCCGTGCAAAGCAGGATTTCTATGATGACAAGCCTGAGCAAACGGTTATTCCAATTTTGATGCATGGTGATTCTGCATTTTGTGGGCAGGGTGTTGTGATGGAGACTTTTGCTTTATCACAGACACGCTTTTTTGGCACTGGTGGAACAGTGCATATTGTTACCAATAATCAGGTTGGCTTTACCACGAGTAAAAAAGAAGATAATCGCAGCAGTACTTATTGTACTGATATTGCCAAAATGGTTGAGGCGCCTGTATTCCATGTTAACGCAGATGATCCAGAAGCGGTGATCCGTGTAACAAAGCTTGCGATGGATTATCGTATGACATTTAATAAGGATGTGGTGATTGATCTTGTCTGCTATCGTCGGCACGGACACAACGAGGCAGATGAGCCATCTGGAACACAGCCTGAAATGTATGCAGTTATTAAAAAGCTGCCAAGTACAAGAGCGATTTATGCTAAACAGCTTGAAAATGAAAAAGTGGTCTCAAAAGAACAGGCTGATGCAATGTTGAAAGCTTATCGCGATCGTATACAAGAAGGTAAGGTTGTTGCTGATATCACAAAAGCAGATGCATCACATAAACCAAAATGCACAGTTGACTGGAAGCCATACATCAACCAAAAATGGGATCAAAAAGTCTCAACAAAAGTTGATAAAAAGCACTTGATTCAACTGGCAGAAAGACTAAATGACTTACCAGATGCTTTACAGCTTCAACCCCAAGTTAAAAAGGCAATACAAGAGCGCGTTAAAATGGCTGCCGGTGAAGTTGAAGCTAACTGGGGATTTGCAGAGGTTTTATCCTATGCAACACTGCTTGATCAAGGTTTTCATATACGGTTATCTGGTGAGGATTCAGGGCGTGGTACCTTTTCACATCGCCATGCGGTATTGCATAATTACAATTATGAAAGCGAAAGCCTGCCAGCCTATGTACCTTTACAACATATTAATGATCAGGCGAAATGTCATATTATCGATTCTGTTTTATCTGAATATGCTGTTCTTGGATTTGAATATGGCTACAGTTGCTCAGCACCTGAGTCACTTGTGATCTGGGAAGCACAATTTGGTGATTTTGCAAATACAGCACAAGTAGTTATCGATCAGTTTATTGCTGCAGCAGAGGAAAAATGGGGGCTTTTAGCAGGTCTTGTCATGCTGTTACCACATGGCCAAGAAGGCGCTGGTGCTGAGCATTCTTCAGCAAGACTTGAGCGTTTCTTGCAGCTTTGTGCTAATGACAACATGCAAGTATGTATTCCAACAACACCGGCACAAATGTTTCATATGATGCGCCGACAGATGATTCGACCTTATCGTAAGCCGTTGGTTGTGATGTCACCTAAAAGCTTGTTGCGTCACCCATTAGTGCACTCAAGCCTAGATGATCTGGCAGATGGTTATTTCCATAATGTTATCGATGAAATTGATGATTTCGATAAACAAAAAGTTACCCGAGTCGTACTGTGTTCAGGTAAAGTTTATTATGACATGCTTGCGAAGCGACGTGATCATGAGATTTGTGATGTTGCTTTAATACGCCTTGAGCAGTTATACCCTTTTCCTGAAAAGGATCTAAGTGAAATATTGCAAAGCTATGCACATGTTAAAGATATTGTATGGGCGCAAGAAGAACCAGAAAACCAGGGTGCCTGGTGGATGATTCAACATCAATTAAGGCGTGTGTTGTCGGATTCACAAACATTATCCTATGTTGGTCGAAATCCTGCGTCTGCGCCGGCTGTTGGCTATCCGTCTCTTTTCCATGAGCAGCAAAACAGGCTTGTGAACGCGGCGTTAAAAATAGACAATGATAAAAAAGAAACTGATAAATAACATTAAAAAAGGGCAAAGAAATGGCAGAGATTAAAGTTCCAGTTTTTCCGGAGTCGATCGCTGAAGGAACGATTGCAAGTTGGCATAAAAACAAAGGCGATCGTGTTGAAGAAGGTGAAGTGATCGCGGAAATTGAAACAGATAAGGTAGTAATGGAAGTGCCTGCAACTGAGTCTGGTGTTTTAAGTGAAATTAAAAAAGAAGAAGGCGATAATGTGACTTCTGAAGAAGTGATTGGTGTCTTATCAGAGGCCGAAGATACATCATCTGCACAAGGCGCTGATGATGAAAAAAAGGCTGAAAAATCACAAGATAGCAATGCAGATGTTGCAGATGACGCCAATACAGATGAATCATCTGCTAAAAAAGATGACAATGCAGGTAAAGTCGTTGTCGTTGATGCACCATCTTTCCCAGAATCCGTTGCCGAGGGGACCTTGGCAAGCTGGCATAAAAAAGTTGGTGATGAGGTTCAAGAAGGCGAGACTATCGTCGAGATTGAAACTGATAAAGTCATGATGGAAGTGCCTGCACCG
Organism: Facilibium subflavum; assembly: GCF_003574485.1. Classification (GTDB taxonomy): domain Bacteria; phylum Pseudomonadota; class Gammaproteobacteria; order Francisellales; family Francisellaceae; genus Facilibium; species Facilibium subflavum. Next base: position 2,800 of record NZ_QLIT01000032.1, on the reverse strand, counting down.
GTGACAGGTGTGTTGAGTAAAATGATTAAAAATGAAGGGGATACCATTATCTCTTCAGAAGCGGTTGCTGAGATTACGCAAGGTGCGACAGCGGATACAAAAAGTACAAAAAAAGAAAATCAAGAAGATCAACAAAAAGATAAATTGCCAAATGATAACTTATCTCCATCGGTAAGAAGAGCCGTGGGCAGTCAGGATGTTGATGTATCAAAAGTGCAAGGTTCAGGTAAAAAGGGCCGTATTACCAAACAGGATGTTACGGGTACTTCAAAGCAAGAGTCATCTAAAAAGGCAGATGCTGATGAGACAGCGTTTAGTGGTGATCGCCCTGAAAAACGGGTCCGCATGACGCGTCTTCGCCAGACAATTGCAAAGCGTTTGGTTGAAGTTCAGCATACCAATGCTATTTTAACCACATTTAATGAAGTCGATATGAAGCCTGTGATGGATTTAAGAAAGCAGTATAAAGAGCTTTTTCAAAAAACACATGATGCAAAGCTTGGCTTTATGTCATTTTTCTTAAAGGCTGCAACAGAAGCATTAAAGCGTTATCCTGAAGTAAATGCGTCAATTGATGGCGATGATGTTGTATATCATGGCTTCTTTGATATTGGCGTTGCTGTGGGTTCTGATCGTGGTTTAGTGGTGCCGGTGATTCGTGATACAGATCAAAAATCTTTTGCCAAGATTGAGTCTGATATCGTACAAAAGGCCATTAAAGCGCGTGATGGAAAGCTTTCTTTAGAAGAGATGCAAGGCGGAACGTTTACGATTACCAATGGTGGAACCTATGGATCAATGCTTTCAACGCCGATTATTAATGCACCACAAAGTGCAATCTTAGGCATGCATAATATTGTTGAACGTCCAGTGGTTGTTGATGGTGATATCGTGATACGTCCTATGATGTATCTTGCACTGTCATATGATCATCGTATTATCGATGGCAGTGTGTCAGTGAAATTCTTAAAAACAATTAAAGAGTTGATCGAAGATCCTGCAAGAATGTTGCTGGAAGTCTAGTACATGTACGCTGACAAGTTAAAAGCACTGATTGAATCAGTGCCTGATTTCCCACAAAAAGGGATTTTATTTCGTGATATCACACCACTTTTGGCTGACCCTGAAGGTATGCACTTAGTCGCCCAAACTATGGCACAAAAAGTCACGCAATTGGCACTTAATCCAACGGTTATTGCTGGGCCTGAAAGTCGGGGGTTTATTTTTGGTGTGGCATTAGCACAGCACTTATCCTTAGGGTTTGTACCAATTCGAAAACCGGGGAAACTGCCAAGAGCTGTATATGAATGCCGCTATCAATTAGAGTATGGACAGGATGCCTTACAGGTTCACAAGGATGCATTTAAACAAGATGATCGTGTGCTATTGGTTGATGATCTTTTAGCAACAGGTGGTACGGCGAAAGCGTGTGTTGATTTAGTTCAAGAAGCAGGTGCGAGTGTAGCAGCCAATTTTTTCTTGATTGAGCTTTTAGGGTTAAAAGGACGTGATAAATTGACATCAACAACGGTTGAAGCATTACTTCAATATCCTTAGTGATGATAAAAATATCCTTTAATATTGCTGACTATCAACGTGATTTATTGGCGTGGTACAAGCATTTTGGACGGCATGATCTGCCTTGGCAGGGGGATTTTAATCCCTACTATGTATGGCTGTCTGAGATTATGCTGCAACAAACGCAAGTGACAACAGTCATCCCTTATTTTACTCGGTTTATCGAAAGTTTTCCTAAAGTTACAGATTTAGCTAAGGCAGATCAGGATGTTGTTATGCAACATTGGGCCGGGCTTGGTTATTATGCCAGGGCACGCAATTTACACAAGAGTGCCAAAATCATTGCCAATGATTACCAGGGTATTTTTCCTAATGACTTTACACGTTTAATACAGCTACCAGGCATTGGGCGCTCTACCGCAAATGCAATTTTATCGATTGCCTTTAATCAAGCAAGACCCATTTTAGATGGTAATGTGAAGCGGGTATTTGCCCGGCTTTTTGCTATTGACCAGTATCCAAGCCAGCAAAATACAGAAAAGCAGTTATGGCAGATTGCACATCAATTAATGCCAGATCAAAAAACTCAAGCTTACACGCAGGCACAAATGGATTTAGGCGCAACGCTTTGTACACGTACCAGGCCCAAGTGCTCAATATGCCCATTGCAGTCTATCTGTCAGGCTTATCATGAAGGCATGCCTGACGCATATCCCATAAAAAAGGAAAAAAAATCAAAGCCAATAAAAACAGCTTTGTATCATTTGTATCAATATAAAGAAGCCATTTTTCTCATCAAGCGTCCAAACAAAGGAATCTGGGGCGGACTTTATACATTGCCAGAATCACCATTAGCTATGGGGCAATATACACATATGCTGTGTGACACACAAAAACACAGTTTCACGCATTTTGATTTATTCTATGAGATTAAAGCCTATACGGTTGATCAGGAATTAATGACGCAGCACAGTGAAGGTAGATGGGTGGATATTGCAGATTTAGACAGTTATGCAATGCCAGCACCGTTTAAAAAGTTAGCCAAGTTCCTTTAGCTTAGCTCAAATGTAATATTGTTTAACTTTGTGTTTTTTTCAAAAGCGCAAATTTTGTTGATGGCCAGAATAACAAGTGCGCCGAAAGTAACATACAGTAGAGGTAAAAGGTAGTGATAGCCAGCATTGGAAAGTAATAACAGTAAAACGGGTGTGAATCCACCAAAGCTGGAGCTGGCAAGATTATAGGTGGTAGCTAACGTGAGCTCGACATAAGTGTTCATAAA
>NZ_QLIT01000031.1 GCF_003574485.1 Facilibium subflavum | reverse complement strand
CCTATTTACACCTCTACTACGAGCTAGTCCGACTACCTTGCTAAACTTACCTCTAGCTTTTTAGGCTCCAAGATAAGCATTCAGAAATAGCAAGGTTCTCCCAAGTTCCAAAGCAATCAGTTCATCTACCCGCTACGGACTCAGACCCCGGCACCTCCACGCATACTCGCCTTTACGTATTGCGTAGTGCTGATTTCAGGCAAATGAAAACCTTGATCAGGTGCGACGATGATATATTACGGGGCTCAATACCTTCACTTGCGTTGTGGCTGATAGACCGCCCTTACTACAGCTTCATAATGTTCGTTACCTTGCATTATGTGTAGTTCGGTTCCAGACTGGTGGCTAGCCTTTTTCTGGGCTGGATTGTCCAGCTTGATTGCCTTAGCTTTGCTTGGCGCACTCATCACTAACTTCCTGATTAACAAGCTGATTTAATTGGCTCAGCAAATCACGTGTGTAAAGCGTTAAAATTTTATCATTCATTGATAAATGCTGTTCATCTACTGCTGCTAATGTTAAACCTAAGTTTTTTATTTGTGAAATTATTTCTTGTCGTGTCATATCTTTTCCTTTTTTGCAAAGTTCTGCGGTATCATATAACTTTAAGAATGTCTACCCGCACTTTTTGGAATACTTTTCTTTTTTTAAATCTCTACTGTACCTTCTATAGTTCATTTATTCCTCCTAGTCTGGGCGGGGTTCTGTGTCCTGTTTTTTTAGGGGTTGTTCAGTAGGTTATTTTCAGAATTCTTATCACGAATGTGTTGTGTAAAAAAATCTCTCAGTGCTTTTTGTTCTCTATGTTTAAAAGAGAAAAAGCGCTCATTGTCTTTATCATATTGATTTAACAAGGAACTCGTGCTTGTTTTATCAACACCTTTAGCACCATCTTTAGCAAAAGCACGTAAATCTCTCATTCTAATTTTCCTATCTTCTTTATCTCCAAGTATGGTTTTTCTCAAACTTATCCCACCATCTTTATCGTTTATGATTTTAAGTAAATTATCAGCGCTATTAGTTGTATTTAAGGGATGAAAAAAGCCTGACTTTCTACGTGAAACAGCGATGAACGCTAATTTCTGTAAATTATAAGCATTAACGTTATTATTGCCTTGCAAATATTCACTTTTTTCACTTGAAAAATTGATAGTAGGAGCGTTTTTTAAAGTAGAAAATTTTAGCTTTTCATTCTTTACTAATAATTGCTTAATAGCGTCATTATCCTTTCCAGGATTTTCTGCTTGAAGTTTTTCAAATTGTGTCGAAATTTCATGCTTTCTCTGATCCTCTGTTAAATCCTTCCATGGATGATTCTCTAGGAAAAGATCTAGATTCTCGTTAAAATAATTGTTTAACTCTTTATCAATCTGATTAATAACTGCTTGATTACCGTCTACCATACCAAATCGATCTTTTTTATATTGTTTTGTTATTTGATTAATTTTATCTACATTTAATTGATAAGATCCACCACCAGTTTCACTGTTTAACAATAATTCTTTAATTTGATTGATATGAGTGTCTTTAATAGTAGCATAACCAAACGCTTCATAGGCGCTTATTGGCTCGAATTGATGGTAAGTGGAGTTGTGCTCAATTTTCAAACTACCATTATTTAAATTTCCAGCATTCTTGCTAAAAATAGCATTTACCATACCATTAATAATTTCTATTCTCTCCCCCTCTTCTGGAGAAGTCTTTACTGTTTTTTGTAAATAATCCATTAACGCAAATCGAGAAAATTCAATATCACTAATTGGATTACCTGCTTTTATTCTCATCCTAAGTGAATGTTGTATGACGGCAGATATTACCGGCGTCGGACAGTTACCACAAGCAATGACCATTGTTTCTTTCATTAGGGCAGCTTCGTCCTGATGAGTAGATAGTAGTGTTTGCAGCATATTTTTCAGTGCTGATAGGTAATCTCCGCCTAAATTTTTGTATAAAGCTGTAAACTGTGACTTTGAGATAAATTCTTTTATCCTTATATCTTTATTTGCAATTTCTTTGATGCCACTAACTTCTGTTTCGGTTAAGCCAAGCTTATTACCTACTTCCTCTAAGTCATCAACAGAATCCAGGGAATTATCATCACCCAAAACTGGAGGATGATAGACAAAGTGAGGATTAAATTCATGCCATTGGCTCCCCTCACCTCCTTGTAGTACATGTGGTGCTATTTTGAATCGTGTAAATGTTATATAGCCTTGCTGTTGTGCCTGTTGATATTCAATATAGACATAGCTAGGCGGATTATCCAAATTAAGAGCTTGCTGGAAAGGGTCTGGAAGATCACTTATTGCCACAGCCCCACTAGCTATAATATGCATACCAGAGTGATTTTGGTGCAAAAAGTCTATAAAATTACCCGCATGGAAATCGCCAATATCTCCCTCGAACTTTGCTAAAAGGTACATATTTATTCTCTCCAAAGTTTAGTTTAACGTGAATTCGACAAAAATTTGCATTTTTTTTAATAAATCAACAGATCTAAATATTATCAACGACCTATTAAAAGCAGTGCAAAATCACCTGAAATTTTAATCCTATAAAACTTACACACCTGCCAGCCACATTACCCCGCTGGCATAGGTGACTGGGGAGTATTCTCCTGGATTTCCAGACCAGTACAATGGCATGTTTAAATCAAATGCATCATCGTAGATATAATGCATAAGTGATGTGCGCATCACCTTGGCATTATTAATCATAAAGTCTTGATAATCCGCAGCCTTTTGGTGGTAAAACTTATTATCCGCACTTTTCAGCTGATCGATAAATATGCCAAGATAATAACCAAATATCCCCTTAAACAGCGCATCATTCTGACTTAAGTTTTTATTGGGTTCATGCAAAATGCCATCTTGATTCATCGTATGATCTGCCAGTACAGCATCAACGATTTTTACGCCTGCTTGTAAATAACTATCTGCTTTTTGCGGGTCTTGTTGTTTAAAGGCCTGATATAAATAACCAAGCCCACCCAAAACAACACCTTGATTATAGCTCCAGGTTGGCTGTCCATTATTCTGGCATTGCCCTTTTTTAATAATATTTAAACCATCATTAATCAACCCGGCATGGTTGATCATGCCTGATTGTTGGAACCATTGCCACTCTTTTAAAGCCGACTCAAGATACTTTTGATCATGACTAACTAAGTACATTCCTGCACTTAAGGTTAAATAAAGCTCATTGGTGATGGCATTAATATAAGGGGGTGTGACATCTATTTTCCAGGAAACGCCACCACCACAGTACTCCTGGTACTTTGTCCAGCTTGTTGTTAAACGGTCATAGACTTTTTTATAAACATTGAGATATTGATTGCTGTGATGTAATAAATCATATCTTAAATAAGCCAATGCTACCCAGCCAGCATCATCATTACCATCACCGATGGTGTCATAAGCCATCTCCGTATTACCCATAAAATTGCTGATTAAAACATCATACTGATGATCATTATGTTGATTGGTATAATCCATTAACGCTTCCATAATCGGATATTGCTGCCAGCGAAGACCAAACTTTCCATCATTTAAAACCCAGGCATTGGCATGCTCAGGGGCGACAATTTTACAGGTTTTATATAGTCCTGTGTAACTATAATACCAACAATGGTATTGATTTTGATTAAATATGTTCCAGGAAAAATCTGCAAATTTCGTGATCGCTTTTAAATCAAATGCATTAGTTTGAAAAGGTGAGTTTTGATCCATCACTGTCAGCTTAATATTATGATTTTGCTGTGTGCAATGTAAATTAATCGGCAAGGTATATTGTTTATCAATTTCAGTATTGTTCTTAGTCTCACCCCAACTGGACACACCAATTCTTCCTTGTGGGCAGTTAAAAATTTTCGTGATACCTGGCCCAAAATGCGAGTCACTTCCATTAGGGATGAGCTCAAGATGGGTGAGTTTTTGCCCATTTTTAGCAATATCAAATCCAGCAATACTTGAACTACCCAACCAGCTATCAAAAGCGTTAGTTGCCTTATTCCCAGATACAGAAACAGGTAATATGGATAATGGCGATGATAAATCACCAAAATCCCAGTTATCACTACCTGCCGGGGAAATTGTTACCTTTTGATCTGTTAAATTAATTATCTTAAAATGCCAGGTTTGACTGGCATAGCTTAATGCTGCCATTGATAATAGTGCTGCAATGGTTATTTGTTTTTTCATTTTTTTCCTTATCAAATTTTATTGTTAATTAATTTACTGACCGTTTTAGTTTATTCTTTTGACTTTTAACCATCTCCTGAATCAGCTCATCAGCAATATCTCGTGCACTTTTCTGGCTTTGGCTTTGCAGTGTTAGTTGCACATACTCATGACAAGAACCATTGGGGAAAAATTTTGCCAAGATTGCTCGAGCCTTAACCGCGCCAAAAATCTCATACATCTTCTCACGCACATAAACATCAATAACCGTCGTTGATAACGCCCATAATTCAACTGCTCCCAAGGTGCAGGTTAATAGCTGTGTACTGACACCTGATTTTGTTGCAAATTGTGCGATAAATGTCGTACCACTGGATGAGGGGCCATGCACACGATACTGAAGTGCTGATTTTTGTGATGCATTCAAACCAAAGGTTTTAGCTGTTTTTTCTACCGAAACATTGGGGCCTGCATCCATAATATAAATTGATGTCGCAAACTCGAGCATCAAGGCATCAAAGTCATCTAATGACTGTGATGCCAAGGCGATTTGAATATTCCACTTACGTCCTTCGCGCATATCAGTTAAAACCTGCTCACGAATAATTTGGCTTTTTGAGGTGCGATGAAATTCATCATAGACAAGTCGTTTTGATTGATTCAGCTGTTGTGTTACTTTGTGATGATGATAGTTATAATATTTTTCCACCAACTGATTTAAATCATCTTTACCAATAAAATAACGCTGGGCAGTAATATGCCTTGCCAGTAAATAGGCGATTGCAGTTTGTTTATCGGCAAAATCACTCCCTGTCTTGGCAACCTCCCCAACATCAAAGGCAAAAATCGATACATCCTCGATGATAAGCTTTGTAGGGACAACAAGACTTGGGAAAAGCTTAATTGCTACTGAAATCAAACGGTTATATGCACTGACATAATCTTCATTACTTTTTGTGTGTACTTCTGAAAACAAGTCCCTGATTTTACTGGTATTGGCAATTTGTATCGTATCAGCAAGCGTTGGAACTGCATAGGTTTGTGCTTGTATGGCCTCAGATATAAAACCATTATCAAACAAGCAGTCAACCACCTGCCACCAGCTACAACTATGTGCGTTAATTGATAGTCTATGAACAAGCTTATCAACTTCGATTAAAACACCCGGGATATAAGGCTTTGGACTTTGTTTATCACTAAAATGTGCATAAACTTCATCAACAATAACCCCAATCATACTATTCATGCCTTCAGGCAAGGGGCTATCCAGTTTTTCACAAAGCAGCAACGCAATTAAATTAATAATGGCAAAGCGCTGTAGTTTAAATGGAAAACGACACCCTAAAGGCGTATCAAATGGGTTAATGGCGTCATCGTCCGACATCTTAAATTTATGGTAATGTACATGATGCTTATCACGATCTGGTAATGCCTCTTTTATAAGTGAAATAAATCCTTGTGAAGAAGGCCCTACATCAATAATCGAAACACTGGGCAGTGTTTCAAGCCCTGGTGATAAACACACTGCCAGATTCAGTGCATTTAATAGCACAGATTTTCCTGAACCTGAACGCGCGTAAATCAAATCAATCCAACTGATCTGTTTTGTCGAACCTGGCTGATACGGCCACAATTTACCATCTGGCGTTCTAAAAAGTATCGCACCTTGATCCCAAACGGTTGCCGGACGTGTTAATGGAAACATCTTTACAATATCAGACAAAGGGGCCGCTGAAAATGGTGCTATGACATTTTGACTTAATGCAGGAATACTGGATAAGGTTGCAGCTAATGGATCTCCTGTAACTTCAGAGACTTCAACCCCACCCCAGGTTTGAACAATTTTTGCCAGCCGTGAAACACGCTCAATTAACAGATCTTCTCGATCTGCCGGTGCGTTTGTCACTAGACTCACAGACAGTTTCACCACCGGATCATCACTTTTTTCATCGATATATTTTAACAGTTGATGGGAGTCAACGATTAAGCGATTAAAGCGGGAACTAAAAACAAGAAATTGTGCTAAAAGCGCTTTTTTTCTGGCAATATCAATTCCCTTATCACGTACATGAAATGAAATCCGCCACGGCATCCCCGTATCATTTAATTGCCGAAATAACTCATTAAATACACGTACATCTTTGGGAAAAATATCAATACAGACTGGGCGATAAATCCGATCACCAATGCGTGTTGTCTTGATATCCAGATTCTCTGCATCACGTGCTAGTAACTGCTCATCTAAGCTTGGCCATAGAAAATTAGATAAGTCTTTGCATTGTTGATCGATCCTTGGTGCAATTGGGTCACCTGGCAAAAAAGCCTGCCAGTCATCAGCGGTAAACTCAGGATCAATCTGTAAACGAATATAACGCAAAGCTTCTTTAACATGTAAGAGTGATACTTTTAAGCCAACGTAAGAAAGTGCTTCTGATAGACTTTTTATGCTCGAATCATGGATATTAACAAGCTCTGGCAAAGCATAAAACAGTTGTTGGGCTTTTCTTGCATGGTTCTTGCCGTATCGATTTAATGTTTCAGTATATCGTTTGGTGGCATTTTTATAGTGCTGCTTTGTCAATGCACAAGGCAAGGTCCATATCACCAAAAAACAACGCTCAACCGAGATATAAGGTGCCAATGTTTCCACACTTGATGCCAGTATATCTGAGACATTCAGCTGCAAACGTTCTGCTGTATCTTTACAGGCTTTTTGCGCCTGCTGTATATGCTCGAAAACTCTTTCTGTATCTTGGGAGAAAGTTATTTGTAGCTGATGGCCTTGCTTTAAAAAATAAGGCTGTAAAACATCCTGGACTTCTTTGCAGATCTCCCAAAATTCTTCATTACCCACCAGACTTTGATAGCCTTTGATTTCAAAAACACTAAGTAGCTCTGACTTTTTAGAAATCAAGGTATACTCATCGTTGACGCTTTCCAGATCACAATAGGTATAAATGTTCTGTTTTAAAAACTCACCCAGCCAGGCAAAGGCTTCTTCACCGGCGTTATATAAAAAATTAAATACCGACATACTAAAGACCCCATAAGCCTATTTGAAAACAAAACCTGAGGAAGTATAAACACGCTCTTGGTCATCATCTATTTTCAAAATCTTTCCATAATTATCAAGCTTATCACCTGTACTCACCGTTACTGTTTTACCATGCTGGTCTTGCAACCAGGCCCGATTTCCAACAACCGCAACCAATGCCAACTTATCACTTAAATTTGTTTTTTCAGCCTGAAGTAATGAAAGCTGCTCACTGATTTGCTTTAATTGTGGTGATAAACGAACGGTTTTGTCTATTTTCTCATCTAGCTGATGTACATAGCTTGTTAACGTTAACAAACTCTGTTGCACCTTGGCTACACTGTTTTTAAGGCTATCGACTTCTGTTTTTGTCTCGCTCTGGCTTGTAATCATTTTTTTTGTATTGTTATTTAAGATTAATACTGCTTTTTGCAAAACATCTTGCATATTATGCATCTGACTTGTCAGTGTATCTTGCACATTTTGCATCACCTTGGCATCAACGCTGTTTGACGGCTGGTGCTTGACTACTTGTTGGCTTTGGTGCAATTGTCCATCACCTTGAGGTAAGCTGTGAACTTGATGCTGTCTTGCTTCAAACATATCTTGGGAAAAAGCAGGCTTCTGTGCCTGTGGCGGCTTTTGTGGTGCATGAGGTAATATTAAAGATCCAACACTATAAATCACATATAAAACCAATGCGCCACCAAAGGCATATGCTACCCACATAATCGAGAATGAATCACGAAGCTTCTGCAAAAGTGTATTAACCAGGCCGACTTTTGCATTCTCATCTTCATTAAACTCAGGCTCACTTTGTACTGCTTGCCTATTAGCAGAGCCTAAAGATTGCTGATTTGTTTTATCATCAATCACTTCATCATTATCAAAGTCAAACTGTTTCATTGCTACTGTTTCCCCATATTTATATCTTAAGATCGGACATTAAAAGAATTCCCACACCTGTGCCTTGATCCAGTGTTACTGTTGGTGGTGTATTAAACTGATTAGAAAGCACACCACTAAAGGTTGAGCCAACCTTGCCAAGGCCTGAATAAAGTCCTTCTTTTGCACTGTTTTGTGCACGTCCAGTGGTCGTGATACAAGGCCCTTGATTGCCTTGTGGGCAAATTGTCTGTGTTTGAATATTGCCTTGTGCGAAAAAAGAACCAAAGCCATCCAAAAATGATGTGGCAAACAAACTTCCATAACGCATTAAATAATGATGGTCCACATCAGACGCAAGCGCAGTTTGTGCCGTTTGTGCATTAATTGCATAGGCATCGATAGAAACACTGTGTGATAAGCTTGGCAAAGACATTAAATTAAATTTAATTACCAAACGATCCTTTTCGCGTTGAAAAGTCCCCATAAGCTTTGCATGGCGATAAGGACCTGTCACAATCGTTGCTAAGACAGGGGTGTTTTTCTGATCACTATTTACTGCTGTATCGATCGTAGCAAACAAAATACTACCAGCCTTTAATAAGACACTTTGCTGATCTGAACCTGATAAGACACCTTGTGGCTGACTTTGGTTTGGATCAGAGACACTAACAACGCTCAGAGCATTTCCTGTATTTTGCGTGCTTGTTAATGAATTATCTAGATATTGTGCCATCTTATTGCGCAATTCTGCGACTTTTTCCTGCTGGGCTGGCGTCCAGTTGTGCTGCGTTTGTTTATCACCGGGCTCATTTGTATTTAAGGCATTTCTAGTTGTTTTTGACACTGCCTGCTGTGATTTTGCAAATTCTTCAGGCGTAGTAACAGTTGTTTTTTTGTTCATATCAGTAGAAGTTGCGTTTTGATTATTCAACTGACTATTGCTATCACCCTTACTTGATTGCTGCAACTGTTCGATAAAGGACGCCCCCGAGCGCTCGCTATCCAGTATCGCTTTTTTTTGATTCTGTATTTGCAAATCTTCGTATTTTCGTGACACTGGCACTTTTTGCTGAGAATCAGTTGTTACAGGACTAATGCTTGAAGGCAGGTCATGGGAATTAGTATGGCTTTGCTCAAAGTAATTTATAAGTGAAACAAAAATCGCCACAATAATAATAACAATGAGCAACACCTTAAAACGCGGATTTTGCCAACATTTACGTAAGATTTTTTTAAACATCACCTTTATCCTCAACTGTCACTTGCTCTGTTTTGCCATGGTTATTTAACAAAAGCACATTTGCCTGAGGCAACTCATAAGCATGCATTGTATTAACCACTTTATTATTCGCCCGCGAGATCCACTCAGGAGATAAAAGTATCGCATCAGTTAATAATATATAATGTCCTTGATATGCCCACAATCTAGTATTATTATCCATGCTACCACTTAAAGATAACGGTTGTGCATTTTGTGGTGGAACACCTGACAATAATGCCACTAGATAATCTGGTGCTGTTTTGACATCACCTATTCTTGCAAGCTTTGCTTGAGGGGATAATGCCTGGATACGGATATAGTCCATATCATCCCATGTTTTTTGTCCTGAGATAAGCGTAATTGGTACAGGCACATCAAGCCCTTTTAATACAATGGTTAAATTCGTTTTTATATATGGCTTGGATGACTGTAAAATCAAACTGCCTGAATCCTTAACTGTTGTTACATGAATCGCACTATTTGCTGATACATATTGCTCTATTGGCCAAATATTACCCTCCTGGTCAGTAACAACAACAACTGTTGCCCCACTAACACCAACACGGACAACAGGTGCATGCTTTCTTTTAGCTGGATCAACTTGTGCACTGATAATCCTGGAAGTTGCATCTGAATCATCAGCACTGATTGCTTTTTCCTGACTGGCCTTTGCTGACTTAAATGCTTCAATCTGCTGTGGTTTTAAAGGAAAGCTTTGATCGAGTAAGGATGTAAAAGCCGCATTACTGACATCGGTATTTTTTGCATAACTGATACAACTGAGCAAACAAAAAAATAAATAATAGAATTTTTTACACATATCGTTTGGCCGACTATTTTTAATTCAGATTCTAAACAAAGAATGCTTAAAATATTACGTGGTTAAATCACAGTTTTGAGATTATCAGGAAGATTTTGCCTAGCACATCACAATACTAGCTATTCGTTTCAGGTGTATAATCTGCTTTATTATAATATTTTAAAATATCTGTTTTATATTTGTCATTATCACCAGATATAATTGAGTTTGTAATCATATTCGTAATTGGTAAAGCTACAATCAATAACACGCCAATACCAATATGAACTAGACCACTTTTCACCGGCTCACTTTGCGCGCCTTGCGAGTGATGCGCTTTTTTAAGTGCAAAAAGCCCAGCAATCACGAACCCTGCACCAACAACAGCAGCACACGCAGCAATAAACGTTAAAACACCCCCACCAACACCTAGTAAATTTTTCGATAGATCCTGAATATTCCCAGTTGTTGGATCAATACCGCTTGAAGCATCAGCAAAACTGATCACAGGTAACAATGCCCCCCAACAACATACAACGCTGTATAGGAAAAGTTGTTTAAGCTTTTTGATATAATACATAATTTTACTCCTTTATCTTATTTGCTCGTTTAATGTTACTTATCTGCTACAAATGCAATACCATAATTATTACAATAGATTGCATTACTAATAGTAATCATTATTTAACCACAACTTTATTGGCAGTAACATGTGGATACTCCACAGAAAAATCATGTTACTGCATGCACCGTATTTTGAATCACATTTATGAGATATTCTGCATTAATAGCAGCAATACCGCCCACAATGTATATGACCACCTGCCCAGCTGTAGCTTGCCCTCGCTGGTGCTCACCTAAAACTGTTAATAGATATAACCCACGTGCAAACGAGATTAAGCCAATCACCATGACAAAAAAATAAAATAAAGATAACACGGCAGCAATATTTGGATCATTTGCTAAACGCCCTGTCGCCTGGCCACTATCCAGCAAACATTGATATAATAATAAAGAAGATATGTTTGCTCGCCCGTCACTGCTGTGGCAATAATATAGTGAAGTATTATCTGTATAGTAAGTGCTCTGAAAAACAGGTAATAGCGCTGGTAAAAGGATTAACAAGGCTCCTGAAACAAAACAAAAAAATGTTGCTCCTGGCGAATGTCGGTGAAAACTTTGCTCTTTTTTTGCATGACGTATAATACGAATTAACCCGTAAACAACCAGCGCAAAACCAATAAGTGCCAAAGAAAAATTAAGTAAAGTGAGAATTGAATCACCAAATTTTCCCTCATGCGGGTTCCCAGCTAATATATTAAAAAAATTATGTATCGCCTGGGCTATATCTGTTTTATTGTCTGCCATAGTTAACCTTACGATCTACCTTTTAGTCAATTTTTTCTTTATTTTGCGCTTTCTTAGCTTCTTTGTACTTATCATATGTTTTTCTACCTTTTTGCGCGCCTTTTGCCATAGCACCACCACCATCTTTCGCACCTGACATCATCCCCTCATCCGTTGCTTTTGTTTTATCCATCTCAGCCTGCTGCTGCTGTTTATAGGCACTGATACCCTCGCTTACAGCTGAGCCACCAGCCTGCGACGCAGAAGATGCATTTTGTGAAGCTCCTGATTTTAACTCCTGCATTTCCTGCTCACCATTGCTTTGACCTTGTGAGCCACCAATCCATTGCAAGACTTTATCAGGTAATACATAAATCAAGCTGAAGCATTTTTGAAAAGCAAGCATCATAAAGCTTCCAAACATAAATACCAGAAATAGCATCACAATACCACGGGCATATTCGCTTGTTACTGGCATAATGCCAACCAGGGCATTACCTGCCATATGAAAACCTTGAATTGAAAATGTAATCACAATATAAGTCAATGACAACCCAATTAATAAACCAATAATCATTAAAACCGGTCGAAAGAACAAATTTAGTACCATTTGGATTCCAGGTTGCGCCTTGCCAAAAACTTGATGACCCTCTGGGTAACATATACCTAATGCCATTAAAGGTGCCGCCACCATTGACTCAATTACTAATAAAAGCCAGGCAACTTTTCCTGTCCAAAAAAGCACAAATGGAATCATTGGCAAGACGATGGAATACATCACACCAATTGAAAAAACCGCACTGATAACCGCCAAGGCAAGTGGTAGCCACATGAGATCAGTTGACACCTTTGCCATTTCTAAAGCTGCTTGCGCGGTAAACATTGAAGCCATTACCTGGTAAGTCACACCAGCAGCTTCAGTAAGTGTTGTACCAACTGCAGCTGCACCAGGCGCCCAAAAACCACCTGCTGCAGCGCCTGCAATGGAGGCTGCAACACCTGCTGCAGCAAATGCCGTTGTAGTATCTGCCAATGGTTCCATTTTAGCCTTATAATCGCTAGCAATTTTTGCAATGCGCTGTTGCACATTCGTAAAGATTTGCACAGCAGAGTTAACCATATCATTAATGAGCTCAACCCCTAAGTTTTGCAAGCGTTGTATTGCGCTAAATTGTGCACCATAATCAAGCTTTCCCTGGTTCTCCCCTGAATCATCACCACTTACATCCATGCTTGTTACACCATAAAGCTTTTGAATCCAACTACCAGACTCATTTGGATTAAGCTTGGCAAAGATTGTTTCAATTAACTGCTGCGATGGTGAAGTTACCGATGTAATCATGCTATCGCTTTGCTTTCTTTTAATAACATCAACCCCATTTTTATCCAAAAACGCTAAAATGCTTAAAAAATTATTAATGGAAGTCACGACTTTGTCACTTTGTGTTACTGGATTATCATTTGTTTTCTGCAAATAGGTATTGATGATATTTACAACTAATTGCACCATATACAGGTAGTTACTATTTAACCGATCATTGACATATAATGCGATTAACTGTCTTGCATGGTTAGCTTTATCTTTAAGTGTTTGATCTGTGCTATCTTTTAACATTTTTATCAATAAGTTATTCAGCTGAGAATTCAAATCATAAGCATTCGCTGGCTGTAAATCCCCTGCATTAACAACAAAGCCTGAATCAGCACCGATATTAATGCGATTAGGATAGCTCTCTGACAAACCAGTTTGAGATATGGTTAATTTTTGTGGTTGAAAAGTATTCTGACTAAAAATATATTGATCATAAGAAAGATCAAGTGACAGGCTACTTAATTTTACGGTTTCATTATCCGTTGGGAATAAAGCAAACAAAGCTGCCTGTACGCTTTGGATTTTATCATTAACAGACTTTAAAGTTGAGGCCATCGCCTGATCAATTTTTAAGGATAAATCCCCAGCACTCCACCATGAACTTTGTGAAAGTTTTTGACTTTGACATGTTTCATACGCTTTTTGCGCTGCCTGTTGTGCTTTAGCACTATCGTCACCTGAACTAATCACTGACTCATAAGCATCTCGCGCTGAAAGCTTACATGCCTGCTCACTATCTAAGATATCTTGAATATTACCATGTGGTTGTAATTTCTTCAGTGTTTGTGAAATAATATTATCCACATAGGCATAATTATGATTATCCATCGCCTCCATATAGTTGCCATCAAAAGGAATGACACTACTTGACTGATTATTTTGATTAATAAAGCGTGCTGTATAATCCCCAGTAACAGATAAGCCATTAAAACCAATTTTATAGTAATCAGGCGCAACAAATTGTGTATCACTCATATATTGAACTAAATTAGGGTATTTTTTAGAAAATTCTGCCAATTTATCCTTTGCAGTTTTCCCCTGTTGACCAGATGTATCATCACTACTGGCAAAAGGAAAATCGGGATCCAGTCCAATTGTGTTTAATACTTCATCCAGGCCCTGAATCAACAAAGTACTTTTCCCAGACTCACCTGCAGGGTTTATCACAATGCCGCTATTATTCAAGGCATTCCATAGCACACCAATATTATATTTTTTCCAGGATTGATGCGTTGGATCAAAATCATTGCCAGATAACTGTTTATCGTCTGGTAACTTCTCACCAAGGAGCGCTGGTGTTACCTTAACTAAATTTGATAGTGCCTGCACATTATAGGCTGTGCCCGAAATATTTTCTACTTCTGTTAAAGGTTGATTATCTGTCCCCATTTGCGCTGTACAAACTGACGCACTGCGGCTTGAATTATCAGGGTCAATCCAGAACTCATCCTTATCTGCACTACAGCTTGGGTTGGCGGAAACATTAATACTACTACCGCCTAAAGATATCGTGTTTTGTTTACAAACACACTTTTGTAACGTTTGTGGTTTATCCTGCAGCATGCTTTTGGCCTGGTTGCTGACAAAATCCAACATGACCATATTTGCAATGGTTGTCTTAAGCGGGTCTTCAAGCATGTCAATTCGCGCTGGCATTTTACCATCATTGATACTATCAAGTGCACCGTGCCAGATCTTATTCGCAAACCCGACACCAACAGCAATAACATAAAATACCAGAAACTGTGCCAGACAATATCCTGTTTTTGCCGGCACCGCCATTAAAGGTCCCACAATCATCCGCATTAATGACCAGTGTGTATTCCACTCCCGACCTAAAAACTCACCATCTTTTGCTGTATTGATCACCCCAACAAAAACGATATAGCCATATAAAACTAATGCTAATGTTAGCATTACTGCATTAAAAGTTTTGAAAATATCTGCTGCTAAGACCGTTGAACTGCCATCAGCAACAATGCCATTTAAATTAAATCCTAAAATGGATTTAATAACATGCATGGCAGCATCATTATTGCTACCGGCAATTAAGTCAGCCAGGCTGTTACTCATTTTTATCTACCCTTTGATTAAAAATAAAAAAGCGCCACCATTCACCAAACGTACAACCCAACTTTTTCTGCTGAATCTGAAACGCCCAAAAATGAAATTTAAAAAAATGCACCAATAAAACAAATAAAAGCCCAAGCCCGATAAGCAGGGCATGATAAGCGCCTGTTTCAAACAGATAAATGCAATACAGCAAAACAATGATGCTTAATACAAAAAAAAGCTTATAAAAAAAGCAAAAAAGCCGATAGTTCTGGCTTATTTTTGTATCATCTATGCCATGTTGTTCAAGCGCATCAAATTCACAATCAA
Source organism: Facilibium subflavum (assembly GCF_003574485.1). Lineage (GTDB taxonomy): Bacteria > Pseudomonadota > Gammaproteobacteria > Francisellales > Francisellaceae > Facilibium > Facilibium subflavum. The sequence goes on along the minus strand of NZ_QLIT01000031.1, from coordinate 54,827 downwards.
TTTTTGGTGGTTTTTTTTTAGCAAAAAGTGGTTGTATAAATGCTATAATCGTGCGGTGCTGCAAACGAAACAGATGAAATGAGGCAGCTTTTGCAACAAAGGCTCGGGTTCTTTTAAATTTAAACATCACACCCCTTAAGACGTACGTTTTGATTCTTGAATAAACTGACGAATTGCCAATAACGTATCTTGCTGGTTTTTACGCTGAATCGTCAGTGTGATAACGACATCAGAGGTCGTTTTAGTATCCTGCCTGACAAAATGAATAGATACTGGCACCTGCACAACCCAGGTATAAATACCATCAATAATACCTTGAGATAAAATAATTGGCTCATCTGTCGTAATCGCATTCATAACAAGCTGCTGTTTTTTAATCTTTTGTAGCATTGGGAAAAAGGCCTGGCTGAAATTCTTCCAGCCAGCATTAGTAAAATAATCAGCATTAGCACTGAATTCTTTAGCGTAATTAACAAAATCCAATTGATAAATATGGTTAAGCGCCTGCACAGTCCAGCTTTTGACTTTATCATCACTGACTAATGGTTGTGATAAAGGCCGTAAAGGAATTACACGACCATCAACTGTTGAGGCAAAGTAATACGATTGACTATGGCGATCCAGTAATGAAAACACAGACACTACAAGGATTATATTAGCAATTAAAACAATAATAAAAGCAATCCATAACCGCCTAAATCCAGTTTGATAAAAATCATTACGCGCAATAATTTTTTGTAATTGGTTCGTTTTTTTCATATCTTATTACCCATGTCACTTATATGATTGTTTTAGACGGATATTTATTTTTCTGATTCAAGTCGTTGAACTATTTTATAATGAATGCTTTATATAGAGTACGTGATAAAACCACGGGAATATTAACTATTCACGCTAAAGATTTAAGCTATTGTCACCATTAATTTGCGCAAGGACACTATGCTGCCCAAGACCAGTCTGGCTATCTTTTGCCTTCTTTAATTCACCATCCATTTCTTTTTTCAATTTTTCATCAACGCTGCTGGCAACAGATAAGCCGCTTATATCAATTGCTTTTTTATCTAATATTTCTAAAAACTGCTCAAATTTCTCTTTATTAAATTCACCATCAACTTTTTTAAATTGATCACCATAAATTTGGCAATCCAATCGGCCTTCTTTACAAAAATCCGGCGATGCAATAATTAAACGCGCCAAATCTTTTGCACAAACATCTGTTACCTTATTAAGCACAAGCGTACCATTATCTTGATACGAGAATTCAACCTTCTGGTTTTCGGCATAGCCTTCAATTTTATTGCCATTTTCATCTTTCTTTCTGGTATAACTTTGTAAGATATAACCTCCGCCTTCATTCTCTTTAAACGTAAATTTCTGTTCATCATTATTTTGTGTGGATTTAAAACGTATTTTTGCTCTTTGGTTTAAATCATCTGCCATTAATGAATTATGATTGACTAGCCCTTTTCTTTCATCGCTTAGCTGGAGATCCTTTTTCCAATATAATATACGCTTGCACAGGCCGCCTAGTTTTTGCTTGTCCTGAGTATCTTTACCTTCTAAAAGGTTACGTTCATTTTGCGCAAACTTGTTGTTTTTGGAAACGTTGTTAATATGCGTTTGGTAGTCTTGAATTAACTTGTCGATATTGTCTTGATATTCGTCACCTAAAACACTTTTCAATACTTCAGTTAGCTGAAATTGATCCATATTTTCTTGATTATAGCTTGTGCCAACCCAGCCTTTAATTTTTTTATTAATCTGTATTTTCGTAAGATCAATATAATTATGATAGGCATAGTATTCTTTTTTAAGTTGATCTTTCGTAAACTCTGGCTCATCCTTATTTTGGCTTTGTAGAGCTTCCTTAATCCCATCACCCTCAAAAAATAAACTTTCCAACGCAGCTAGTTTATCTTTTACTGTCACTGGTACTTGACTATCTTTTTCTATAGCAAATAACTGATATGTTTTATCGCTTCCCTTTAAAGCCACAGCCGGTAGTGCCTTATTTTCTTCATTTTCTTTATTTTCTTCAATCCAACTATCAAACTGTTTAAAAAACGCTTTGCGGTCTTCTGGTCTTTGTAATTTTGCTTGATCGACTTCAATAAGTTGTTTATCAAGGCATTGAAGTAGCACAGGGATATTATGCCCATTATCCATTTTTGAAATAGCAGCAATAAAATCTTTGAGCTTTTCCTTAACCTCACTCGGTTCTTTATTTGCTTCATTTGCTTCTTTCAGCGTATTATAGGCCGTTTTTCTTTCCTTATGTGTCATAGAAGCACTATAGCTATTTACAAAATTCGTAGCAAGGTCCTTTACTTCTCCATCGTTCATCTTATCAACCTTTGCATGCATCGTATCAACAATAGCCTGGACTTTTTCACCAGATTGTTTTTCAGGAAAAAGCGTTTCACCTAGTTTCTGAAAAGGGTTACTATTTTTATCGAGCTTAACTGGTTCATTTTGATAAGGCATTTTCATTATCCTTGATTAATACAATTTTTCTTTACAGCTATGGGTTGTTAATATTTTGTTCATTCTTTTTCTGATCAGCAGAAGAAAATAGCAGTTGTTTTTCTTCTTTGTTACTACTTTTCTGTGCTATTTTATTCTCCTGCAAGCTTTTGACTTTCCCTAAAAACCCCTCCATCATTGCTTTAAGCATCCCCTTATCATCAGGCTTATATATATCATCATACACTTTTTCGGCTTTTTGACGTTGTTTATCAGTTGGGTTATCTGAAATGCTATTTAAAAAGGCTTCGCGATCAACAAAGACGCCCTGATCTCTTGCTTTCTTCAAGACAGCTGTTATATGATTTTCTTTGCCTTCATCGATTTTAACATTGTTATTCAAGGTATATTTAAGCCTGGGTGTATTATCATACACAATTTGAGTAAGCGCTTTAGTCTCCTCATTTGTCAGCGTATCTACTACCTCACTAACCTCTTTCTTCGTATCTTTTTGCTGGTTTGAAAATAGTGCTTCTAGCTTGTTCTTCTTGTCTTTATCTTGAGAAAAATCACTCAATTTATCTTGAATATTTTCAGCAGCAAACTGGTAATCAAACGTATCCTTTTTCATTCGGATCACCACTGAGACAGCTTGCAGGATGGTACTTGAATTCTGCGTATAGGAATTTAATTTAACGGACCCGTCTTTATTTAAAGAAAATGAAAAAGCATTATCCTCTTCTTTATTGTCATGTGGTAAAGTAATTGTATATGTGCCGTCTAATTCCTTATTAGTCGTTCCCTTAGAACTATTAAACATTTTAGGTAGTTCTTGCGTTAGAAATCTATCTTGCAGCTGTTGCGCAATCGCTTGACGTTGATTTTGCTCCAGTTGATTGATGCTCTCTTTTGCACCTTTAGAAAGTGCGTCATTGTTGTTATATATATTACGAAGCGTATGTAGCTGCTCATAAGTGCCTGCACCTGATGAAGCTTCTACTTGAAAATCTCGTATTTGCTTTTGCAGCGCTTTTAGCTTATCTGCCTTCTCTTGATTCGCTTCCTTTGTACTTTTTTTTTCTATTATTTCCAACAAATTTTCTTTATAAGCTTCAAAATCTGGTTTTTTTGGCGATGCCATAATACAACAATACTTGTAAACTTGATTAAAATTCCATAGAGCTTATAGTCAATGTATAAAAAACAAAACGTGGCTTGACCACAATACAAATCTTGATTACACAAAAGAAAACAAAACCCAGCGGTATATTTGATATGGTTTTCAATCGATTTAACGCAAAAAAACCGGTATATAATCAATCATTAGACACCAAAAGCCTCGACTGCCCTTAAACCATTTCCACTTAGACCAGCTCATAATAATTTTCAATGACTTTTACCTGATTAATTAAATCAATTCTATGATGAATATTTAGCTTTAAATAGATATTTTCCAGATGCTTGTCTACTGTGCGCTTTGATATATTTAAATAATCAGCAATCTTAGTATTACTGGCAAATTTATACTTTGCAATGCTTTTGGCAATTAGCTGCTCTTTTTGCGTAAGCTTTCCCAAATGACTTTTTATAAGCCCAACAGGTGTTTCAGCATTTATTTGATATGGCTTAACACATTCAGTAATAGGCTGGATTCTTTGCCATAAATGATATTTATCCACCATCAAAATCAACGACTGAACATCTTTAATAAAAGCAAAACTCTGGCAAAGCTGCATTGCTAAAAGTCCCTTTTGTAAATGGCAGGTCACCGTAATATAACTACCATCATTTATCAGAAACTTTAGTAATAATGCATCTTTATTATGCAAAAATACTTGTTGCGCTTCATGGCCTGCGTGCTCAACCACGCTGCTATATAAAAAAAATTTGGGCAATGTTGATAGCGTATTATGTGAATAGCAAGGACAGCATAAAGACAGTTGACTTGATAAAAACTTTTCGTGCTCATCACTTGGATTGCAGATTAATTGATAGACTTCTCCATCTTCTTGAATTTTTTCTAACGAAACACCGTACAGTTGAAAACTTGACATGATAGTGTTAACAAAACACATAAATGACTTAGGCAGCCTTGTTGACACCATGAGATAGTTTTGCTCTAAAGTATTCATTTTGCTTGCGCACCTAGTTTGTACTTGCATACACATTTACTAAGGAAAAAAGCCAACTGAATCAACATGATGGTAATTACAATATAAAGGCTTACTGCCTCTACCGTTATATGAGGCAGTAAAGACAATGTCAAATTTATTAATCCCGTACTTATAAAAATCAGTGCCATAATCACACCAGCAGAGCTATCTAATACACACTTAAAATAGTCCATTGCCCCACCAATGCTTGGGCCAATCAAAAAGGATACACTTATGATCCCCATAAAGCCAAATATGGCAAAATAATAATAGTTAAACTTCGCATAGCCTGCATAAAGGAATAAGCAAAAGAATATAATACTCATTACAATACTACCGTATTGAAGCAAGCAATAAGAATTTTTAACATACCTTGTTAATAAAACGACTAAGATAGACCCTAGCCAAAAAGCAATTGCGAGCATAAAAAGCAATACTGACAGTTTTATTAAACCCATATTAAACTTCATCAACACCACAGGTATCACCATAGCCATAGCAAGGTAAGCACAATTCGCAACGATGGCAAGACAAGCATAATAATAAAATCTTTTATGTTTAGCGAAAAAGGCAAGTTGCACACCAATTTTTTCACGCCTAACACTAAACAATTGCCTCTCATGCGACACTGTTATTTGTCGTTTATGCAACGACTTGTAGCTACAAAAGAGAATAAAACAACCAAATAAAAATAGTATAATAAAGACAAAACGCCAGCTTAGTGTTGCAAGAATGCTGACACTTAATATACTGCCAGCAAGGTTAGAAAAAGCACCAAAGCTATTCACAAGGCTATACACCTTAACACTTTGTCGTTGATAAAAATCCCTTTTAATTATGGTGATACCAGCAATTGAAGTCATACCAGCTGAAATAGATAATAGAGAATAAGCACATATAAATTGCATAACTGAGCCAGAAAAAGCACAAAATATGCTCGCAAAACAAAAAAGCAAGGCAGCAAACATTGCAAGCTTAAAACGATTGATATATTCCAGCAAAAAAATACAAGCCAACTGCGTGACACCAAGAAGTATAAAAAACAAACATACGATAACATCAACCCAATTCTCATTAAGCTTAAAAGCCTTTAAGAAGAAAGGCGTAGCCGGCATAAATAAATCAATTGACCAGCCAAATGCAAAAACCAAAGGAAACATTATTAATGCATATGTAAAAAGCGGTTGTTTTGTGTTTGTATTTGTATTGCACATACTTACTTAAGTAACAGATCCATAACTCTTTTGATAAACGCTGAATTGTATGATTATCGACATAAAAATGTCAATAAGACAAACACCAATAAAAATACTTTGTTTATATTTCTTTAATTATATAAATATTCGATTATTTTTTAAAAAAAAGACTATTTTTTAAAAGCCTATTGATATAACTTTTAGCTCCTTTGATAGTTTCTCTGTCACTACCATAAAATATACTCCTATAGCATCATAAAGTTGGTAGCGTTTTTGTTTATTTCCAACATTTTGTAAATTCCCGGTATTTTTTAAAAAAAAGATTGCTACATTAAGTGGATTAACGAAAGCTGAACTCCCATCACAAAGGTTTATTAAGATGTCGTTGTCTACTGTTTGCTATAAAAACTCAAATACCAAAACATTAAAAAAAACATGCACCTTAAACAACATCAGCACATTACAACAAATGATTGGAACAATTATACAGAATTTTGACTTACATGAGCTTACCATCCAAAGGATTGTGCCAAACCATACTTTATATCAATGCACCTTAACAGCAGAAAATCATCGTCCTCAAAATTTAAACCGACCCTTAATAGAGTTACCATATACAATACTTGAACAATTACCCAAATTTTTCCTCTTTAGTATGCTAATAAACACACAGCCTCCCGCAAAAGAGGATATTCTATATCTGAAATTTTATCGCCCGCGCAGTGGATATCTGCTTGTTAGCAGTCGCGTGAAAAGTCCTCTATTTGCTTACCAGCTATTTAATAATCATCTGGTAATCAACGAAATTAAAAAGCTACTCAATGATTTATTAAAAACGCCTTACTGGGAAAAAGTGCCTACACAGGAGAAAATTCAATTTAATAATATCCCACAACATATAAACCTTGTACCACAGCAATCACCGCTTTCAAGCAAAGAACTTATGCTGATGAATCATTTAGCCAGCTACCCACAACATTCCAATAAAGAAATTGCTTTGCACCTTTATATCTCTAAACGTACAGTTGATAAACACATCGAAAATATTTATCATAAGCTGGATATCAAACATAAAATTGAACTGATTGAATATGCACAACTTTCACAAACTAGCTATTACTTAACTTGACGAACATTTCGATGTCCACACGACAAAAGCACATAACGATTAAACATCTTAAAATTCCGTTAACCCAGTTACCAAAACTACCTTTTATAGATCCAGCAGGCTGGCTGGTAATCAATTTTCAAAAGGATGCTATTTGCCTATACTCTCCTACAAAGCTTAGCATATCAATAAATATCATCATCCAAATGCTATTAACGCAAAAAAGCACTCCCCTTTTAAACCCTTGTCTATTTTTAAATGCACCTATCTGCAGCTTATTGGCATCAATTAAAGACCAAAAAATAAAACCCGATAAACAAGCTCCGTGGCATAATTATTTCTATTGTATCAATTTCCACCCTGATGTAAGCTTATCCGTATTTATTTCCCCCATTGACAACTCAACTATGCGTTACTACTACCTTAATAATTCACAGATATACCAGGAATTTACGGATCAACTGCTAGTGATGCACCAAGCGAAAGTAGCTAATCTAAAAAGCATAGGAACTTGTACATATCACTTCAAAAACAACGCGCAAAATACACCAGATCTGTCCATGCTATCCTTAAAAACAATTCGACAGCTTGACATTGATATATTAACTTGTCTATATAACAACCACACTCCAACCAAAGACATTGAGAAAATCCTTAAGGTAAACCCGCGTGCGGTAGAATATGCAATCCACAAAATGTGTCAGCAATTAGCGTGTATAAATCGCTTAGATCTTGCTGTATTTATTCACCATAAACCGACGATATTACAGGGCTTGTTTTATCACTTTTTGATGCGTGAATAAAAGACAATTTTTTATTAACTGCTCATTTTTCATTAAAAATAGTACAAGCTGCTCAAAGCTTGTCTGATTCAATTTATTTCGAAGGCGATAAACGTAATCTTCGCACATTCGATAAGAAAGATGAAGATAGTTTGCAAGCTCACTTATGCTAATAACATTTTTTGCGACTATCATTAGGGCAACTTCAATTTCTTTTTTTGTCAGTCGACTCGCCATTGCTACCATTTTTTTTGGAAAAACAGGATTACTGATTGAAACGCTTTCATCATAAACAAAATCTTGAGATAAGCGAAACTCTTCAAATGAAATCATATTCTGTAATATCGAATCGATATAATTGATAAAGTGGCGAAAAGTATGTTGATGCGCTAAATGCAATAAGGTAAGCTTTTCTGCATCAAACACCATGGATAGACGAAACATATTGCCATGACTATCCGGCTGGCAATAATAAAGTATATCTTGTTGAAAAATGGGATGATTTTGTTGGCGAAACTCAGAAATAAAGCCATTTTCTGAAAATATACGTGGCAAAGCCAACATGCTTTTATAGTTTGCCATTGGCTCATTTAAATAACCCTTTTCAGCCACATAACGCTCTGAAGCAGCTCCACGATATAAAATAACATCATAAACATCACCATTAGGTAGATATTTATTTAAAATAAGCTCTTTTATTTGAAACTTTTCAATAAAGGGACGCGCCAACTTTTCAAAACCTGCAATATGCTTGGGTAACACCACCTGCTGAATGTCTTCAAAACTTGGCATATTAAAAAGCGTTTCTTTCTTAAGAAAGAAAATTCTAACATGTCTAGGGAATAACTCAACTAAAATTGATCGCTTTACAATCTATGAACTTATTTTTATACATGTAACACAGGAATGCTTGTGATTTTCCCACGAAAACAAAGCACAATTTATACACTTTCTTGCAAAGTAAAAAATATCATCTATTTTTACTATGGGCCTATCTTTAAAGGCCAGTAAGTCAATAACATAGGAGAATATGACATGAAGTGTCTACAATGGATCGCATTATTACTTATTATCATTGGCGGACTGAATTGGTTACTGATTGGTATCTTTAATTTCAATTTTGTCCATTTTGTCTTTGGCTCTTTATGGATATTCGAAAGAATTATCTATATTCTGGTTGGCCTGGCTGCACTTATCTGCATCCCAATGCTTAAAGAGTGCTGCAAGAAATCCTGCCCAACCAGCAGCCAATCAACTCATGAGTAATTTTACAATTAATATATAAAAGGAAAAAATAAAAACCGGGCAATACCGTTATACAGGCGATAAAATAAGCAGCAAAATACTTGCTGCTTATTTTTGATCTTTACTTTAATTATGACATCATGTTTTTCAAAACCGTCTGCAAGATGCCACCATTTTTCAGGTAATCAACATCCACGTCGGCATCTAATCGCGCTAATGCTTCAAATTCAATCACTTCACCATTATCACGCACCGCTTTCACCTTCACATTTTGACGTGGTTTAAGGTTATCAAGGCCTGCGATATCAAATTTTTCACTACCATCAAGGCCCAATGATTTTGCACTTTGGCCTTCTAGATACTGCAATGGCAAAACACCCATGCCAACCAAGTTTGAGCGATGAATCCGCTCATAACTTTCAGCAATAACCGCCTTAACACCTAAAAGGAAAGTCCCCTTAGCTGCCCAGTCACGCGAAGATCCTGTGCCATACTCTTTACCAGCTAACACAACTAAAGGTGTACCTGTTTCTTTGTATTTCATCGCCGCATCAAACACGTATTGAATGGAACCATCTGGATGATATTTGGTTACACCACCTTCAGTACCTGGTGCTAGAAGATTTCGAATGCGAATATTCGCAAAGGTACCACGCATCATAACCTCATGATTTCCACGACGCGAGCCATAAGAGTTAAAATCTTTTTTCTCAACGCCATGTGCTTTTAGATACTGACCTGCCGGATATTCTTCAGGAATGGCACCAGCTGGCGAGATATGATCAGTTGTTACCGAGTCACCCAACATCAATAAAGTGCGCGCACCTTTAATATCCAAACTGCCATTGCCAGCATCCGCAAAGTTTTCAAAGAAGTTTGGACATTGAATATAGGTAGATTTTTCATCAAACTCATATAACTTCCCTTTTGGTGCAGAAAGTTTCTGCCAGTCTTCTGTTCCATCTAAAATGGTGGCATAAGACTTTTCGAACATCTCAGCATTAACCACTTTTGCTTGAAGCTCGGCAATATCATGTGTGCTTGGCCAGATATCTTTTAAAAAGACATCTTTACCATGCTGATCCTGGCCAATTGGGTCATTCTCAGGATCAAAATCAACGGTACCGGCAATTGCATAGGCTACCACATGAATCGGTGAGGCTAAATAATTCGCCTTAACATCTGGATTAATACGCCCTTCAAAGTTACGGTTACCTGAACATACTGAGGTAACAACCAAATCACCTTCATTAACAGCATCAATAATTGGCTGATCCAGTGGTCCTGAGTTACCAATACAAGTCGTACAGCCATAACCAACAATATCAAATTTTAATGCTTCCAAATATTTCAGTAAACCTGAGCTCTCCAGATATTGTGTCACAACCTGTGACCCAGGTGCCAGTGACGTTTTCACATAAGGCTTGACTTTAAGACCTTTTTCAACGGCCTTTTTTGCCAAAAGCCCTGCACCCAATAAAACTGAAGGGTTTGATGTGTTCGTACAAGAGGTGATCGCTGCAATTGCCACATCACCATGTTTTAGTTGGTGATCCATACCTTTTACAGGGACTGACTTTTGTACATCTTCTTTGCTTAAGCCAAACCCATGAAGACCTGATTCTGCTGTTAAGCACTCATTGAAACGCTTTTTCAAATCACGCATTGCAACACGATCTTGTGGACGCTTTGGTCCGGCTAATGTTGAATCAACCGTTGACATATCAAGCTCAATGATAGATGAATACTCAGGTTCTTCTGATGGATCATGACGGAATAAATATTGCTCTTCATAGACTTTTTTCGCCAAGTCCATATATTTGCTTCTGTTAGTTTGTTTAAAATACTCCATTGTCACATGATCAACCGGGAAAAAGCCCATGGTTGCGCCATACTCTGGCGCCATATTGGCAATCGTCGCGCGATCTGGTAAAGATAAATGATTTAAACCTTCACCATAATATTCAACAAATTTTCCAACAACACCATGTTGACGTAATAACTCAGTAATGCGTAACACAAGATCTGTTGCACTGACACCTTCACGTAGTTTACCCGTAAGTTTTACACCAACAACATCAGGTAAAACCATATAATAAGGCTGGCCAAGCATGACTGCTTCAGCTTCAATACCACCAACACCCCAGCCCATGACTCCAATACCATTGATCATGGTTGTATGTGAATCCGTACCGACCAAAGTATCCGGATAAGCTACATGCTCGCCATCGATTTCTTTAACAAGCACCCCTTTGGCTAAATACTCCAGATTTACCTGATGGATAATACCCATGCCAGGTGGTACCACGGTAAAATCATTAAAGGCTTTTTGTCCCCATTTAAGAAGGCTATAGCGCTCACTGTTACGCTCATATTCCTTGGCAACGTTTTTCTTCAAAGCATCTTTAGAGCCATAAAAATCTACTTGAACTGAGTGATCAACCACCATCGCTGTATCAACCAAAGGATTGATTTTATCTGCATTACCACCTGCATCTTTAATGGCTTGACGCATTGCCGCTAAATCAACCACTGCAGGCACGCCTGTAAAATCCTGCATTACAACACGTGCTGGCATGTGTGGAATTTCAGGTCGCACTTTGGCTTTTGCATCCCAATCCAATACACTTTTAACATCACTTTCTTTGACTTTATAGTTATCGATATTACGCAACTGATTTTCAGCTAAAACACGAATAGAATAAGGCAAACGTGTGATATCTTTTCCAGTTTCAGCAGCTAGTTTCTGTAAAGAATAAGCAATATATTCCTGCCCATTACTTTCAAGCAATACTTTTGCTGATCGCTTAAGATCCGTCATTAAGAGGTCTCCTCTTTAAGTTTATTATTTTTCACAATACATTTTTGGCTATATTAAAGGATTTGACAGGCTTTGTACAGCAGTGGCAAGCGTCATCATTGCTCGTCCATATAGTGATCAATTTTTGTTTCATAATCATAATAATTTAACACTTCATAAAGCGTTTGACGTGTTTGCATATAAGGAATAATACTTTCTTGCGTTCCTTTTTGTAAAATAGTCTCTATTGCTGTTTGTGCCGCATTATTCATCATCCTTGCCAATGTTACAGGATATAATGCCATTTTCACGCCAGCATGCGCTAACTGATCCTGGGTAAAACATGGGGTTTTACCAAACTCTGTCATATTGGCTAATACGGGAACCGAACAGTTTTGCGTAAATGTTTGATAATCATCAAGGCTTGTAAAAGCCTCAGCAAAAATGCTATCAGCACCAGCTTCAATATAAGCATGAGCTCGATCAATTGCACCTTGTAAGCCTTCTGATGCAAAGCTATCAGTACGCGCCATAATCATAAAATTTTCATCTGTTTTCCCATCAACGCAAGCTTTGATTCTATCTTGCATCGCCTTAATATTCACAAGCTGTTTATTCGGTCGATGACCACAGCGCTTGATATCGATCTGATCTTCAATATGAAGGCCACTTGCACCTGCTTTTATCAGCTTTTTTACCGCACGCGTTGTCCCCAAAAGCCCACCCCAGCCGGTATCAATATCAACCAATAAAGGTAAATCGCAGACATCGGTAATACGGTTTACTTCAATTAGCACATTATCTAAAGAAGTCAGTCCCAAATCTGGCAAACCATATTGATTTGCAGCTAAAACACCGCCTGATAAATAAATGGCCTTAGCACCTGCTTTTTGTGCCATAACTGCTGTCAGTGCGGTGGGTGTTCCTATAATTGGTAGAATATTTTGTTGTTTGATTAATGATGTAAACTCCATACTTTAAACCTTTATTGTGAAATATTAATACCAAGATTACGATAATGTATGGATATTAGCCACCCATAAAAACTATACAATACTTTAGTTTTTATAATGAGCATAAATTCTAACAAAATCCCACCGACATTTAATAATAAATCGGTTATAATTGCCGATTAAATTTTAAAACCTACAATTGTTATATTAAAGGAATTGGTTATATGAGTAGTGTCTATACAATACAAAAGCTCTTTGCCGATGAAGCATTAATCGGCAAAGAAGTCACCGTTCGCGGCTGGATTCGAAGCCGACGCGACTCTAAAGCGGGTATTTCATTTTTAGCGATCCATGATGGCTCTTGTTTCAATCCGATTCAAGCAGTTGCGCCTGACACACTGTCAAACTACGAAACTGAAATCATAAGGCTTACAAAAGACTGCGCTGTGGAGGTCACTGGAAAGCTTGTTGCCTCACAAGGCAAAGGACAATCTGTTGAGATTCAGGCAGATAACGTTTTCGTTCATGGCTGGATTGATGATCCTGAAAGCTACCCTGTCTCACCAAAGCGCCATACAATGGAGCATTTGCGTGAACATGCCCATTTGCGAGTGAGAACAAACATTATTGGTGCGGTGGCACGCATGCGCCACACACTTGCTGCAGCGATCCATAACTTTTTCAATGACAATGGATTCTTCTGGGTTAACACACCTATTTTAACCTCCAATGACTGTGAAGGTGCCGGTGAGTTATTTCGTGTATCCACACTTGATCAGCTTAATCTCCCTAAAAACAATAACGGCAAAGTGGATTACACAAAAGACTTTTTTGGGCAAGAGACTTTTTTAACGGTTTCAGGCCAATTAAATGTTGAAACCTATTGTATGGCATTGTCAAACGTCTACACTTTTGGGCCAACCTTTCGTGCAGAAAATTCCAATACATCGCGCCACTTAGCTGAGTTTTGGATGATTGAGCCGGAAATGGCCTTTGCTGATTTAAATGACGATGCGGATTTGGCTGAGAAATTATTAAAGGCTGTAATCCAAAAAGTATTGGCTGAACGTGAGGATGATATTAATTTCTTTAATCAATTTGTCGAGAAAGGTTTGCAGGACAAACTTAAGCATGTCCTTGACAACAAGTTTGTTCGCCTTGAATATACCGACGCGATTGATATTTTAAAAGCAAGCAGCAAACAATTTGAATACCCGGTAAAATGGGGATTGGACTTACAATCTGAGCATGAACGCTTCTTATGCGAAGAACACTTCAAAGCGCCGGTCATACTCATGAATTACCCCAAAAATATCAAAGCGTTTTACATGCGGTTAAACGATGATAATAAAACCGTTGCTGCCATGGATGTATTGGTTCCTGGCATAGGGGAAATCATTGGTGGCAGCCAGCGTGAAGATCGTTTGGATGTTCTTGATAAGCGCATTGAAGAAACCGGCGTTGATGCCAAAGGCTTGTATTGGTATCGAGATCTACGCCGTTACGGCAGTGTGCCACACAGCGGTTTTGGTTTAGGGTTTGAGCGGCTTTTAGGCTATATCACAGGTGTGGGTAATGTGCGTGATTTAATCCCATTTCCGCGCACCCCCGGTAATGCTAGGTTCTAGGTAAAACTACAGCGAACTTGGCACGTAAATTAAGTAAAAAATGATTAAGAAAAAAAATTCAAAACAAACTACAACACTTGCTAAGCCTGGCATATTTGTTGCTTTATTTACGTTGATCTCCCGCATCTTAGGCTTTATCCGTGATATGCTGTTTGCCAAATACTTTGGTGCAAGCGCCACAATGGAAGCGTTTCTGGTTGCCTTTCGTGTGCCTAATTTTATTCGCAGGCTTTTTGTTGAAGGTGCGATTACCCAAGCATTGACACCAAGCTTTGTTCATCTACAAGATAAACCAAAAAGGCAAAATCTTATCTTACGCCAGTTAATTAGCTATATCGGTGGCTTTACTTTATTATTAAGCGTGCTTGGCATGATATTTTCATCACTGTGGGTATTGCTCTTTGCACCTGGATTTTATGATGATCCCATGCGATTAAATCTTGCAAAAAACCTGCTTGCTATCATGTTCCCTTATATATTTTTGATGTCGTTAACCGCTGTTTTTGCCGCCTTGTTAAATAGTCTTCAGCGTTTTAACTTACCCGCATTAACGCCCGTAATTCTCAATGTATGCATGATTAGTTTTATCTGCTTTTCATCGAAGTTTTCCATTCCCATTTATGCAGTGGCTATGTCTGTATTAATCGCCGGCATCTTACAATGTTGTTTTCATATCTACGCACTATGGCGGTTAGGCTTTCATCTTACCCCTGTAATCAAATGGCCAATAAAAACGGTCAAACGTATCCTCAAAAGAATATTACCTGCAATATTTGGCGCCTCTATTATCCAGATAAGCTTATTAATTGAGACTGTATTTGCCTCTTTTTTGACAACAGGCAGCTTATCCTGGCTATACTATCCTGACAGACTCAATCAATTTCCACTTGGCATATTTGGTTTAACCCTATCAACGATTATTCTTCCTAGTTTAAGCAAATACAAACGCCAAGCCACACATTTTAATCACACACTAAACTGGGCAATTAAATGGGTTTTTTTATTAAGCGTTCCTGCAACATTTGCCATGTGTGTCTTATCATCAGCAATATTGATCACCCTGTTTCATTATGGCGCCTTTAGCCTTTTTGATGTAATGCAATCTCAACGTGCATTAATTGCCTTTTCAATTGGTTTAAGCGCTTTTGTTTTGATTAAAGTTTTTATCTCAGCACTTTATGCCTATGGCATAACGAAGCCTGTTGTTAAAATTGGTGCGCTTTGCCTGTTATTTAATATTATCAGCAACCTCATATTGGTTTACTTTTTAAAGGCATATTCACTAGGCTATTTGGCCCTGGCAATTTCAACAACACTTACTGCCATATTAAATGCAGCTGGGCTTTATCTACTACTGCACCGCAAGTATCACTTTCATGTGAATAAACAACTTGTTACTTTTATTTTACGTATCTTACTGGCAAGCATTGTAATGGCAGTTATTTTATATGTCTGTAAGGGCGACATTAGCGATTGGCTAAAGCTTTCCTTTTTTAAGCGAATCAGCTGGCTTGCAGGATTAGTTATCCTAGGACTTATAAGCTATGGTGCCTTGCTTTGGCTTTTGAGGGTTAAACAGCAGGACATGGCTTTACATAAAAACGATACTATCTAAAAATTTTTGCCTAATGTGTCTTTTTCATTTCCCATATTACTTTGAACTTGTGAAGTAAAAAAAGTCATATTGTTATTACTTGATGATTTCTTAGTATATTCTGCTAATTCTTTGTCTACCTGAGCCAAAAAACTCTCTACTTTATTATGCATTTCTGTCACTGAATCAGATTCAGAGATATTCGCTTGTTTTCTTAGTTGCTCTATCACATAATCTTTATGTATATTATCTTTAAATAATGCATCTACTATAGGCACACTACTGGCTGAGAAATCAGTGTATTGTGCTATCTGCAGTTTATTGATAAGTGTATCATAAGCTTTACTTAGCAAGCTAAGTGCTTCTTGTGGCTGATACCCTAAGCTATTAGCTTTATAACGCTCAGTAATTTTATCAAGCTTTTGCTGGTCTATCAGGTAATAACCCTGATTATCCTTTAGTGGTACATTGTTATCACCAACTTGTAAAAAAGCTTTAATAAAAGACTGTTTTGTAGCATTACTAATTTGGCTAAAAGCAAACTGAATATGATTGCTCCATGAAAAAAGGTCATTGTCATGTTTTACTTTTACCTTATTTTCTTGATACAACCAAGCATCTTTAAGAAAAAGGACATTTAACAATCCATTTAATTGTTCAACCTCCTCATTATTTTTCAGACAAAAGTACTGCTTGTTTTTTGTAATATAATCCGCCACAGCAAGTTTAGTGATTAATCCCTCAGGTAAAGGTGTTTTTTCTTCATTTGATTTTTGCAAGTAGCCTTGCACACATAAATCTGTAACGGGTGTCGCACAATCCGTACTATGTAATCCAATGATTTCCTTTACATTTTCCGCTTCATCACCGGTCAGTTTTTCTAAGAAATAAGCAAGGCCCTTATGGATAATTTCTGGGTTTGATTGATACAAAGATGAGGCACCAGCCTTTGAAATAAAATCTTGCAAATTTTCATCCTGTGCAATAATTTCTTGAATCATATTGACCTCGCCTAACGCTGGCTTAAGCCTATCAAACACAACTTGCCATTGGATAGGTTCTTCATAAGCGACCATATTATACTCGATATTCAACCCTTCATTATTTAAGGCATTTATAAGCTCAACCGTTTGTTGTGCTAATGGGTTATCATCTAAATTAATAAACACACTTGCACTTAGGTTTTCAATATCATCTGGCAATGTCCTGATTTGATTATCATCTAAACAAAGCATTCTTAATTTTCCTAGCTGGCTAATCCCATTTGGAAGGGCTTCTAATTGATTTCTCGATAGATATAAATATGTAAGTTTTTGCAACTGATAAATACTTTCAGGTAAGCTTACAAATTTATTCTGAGCCAAGGTTAACGTGATTAAGGATTGTAAATTTTCTATGCCAATAGGCAAACTGCTTAATTTATTCTTTGTTAACTCTAGTTTTTCTAACTGCGTTAAATTTTTAACACTCTCAGGCAGATTTTCTATCTTGTTATTTGATGCCTGCAAACGTTTAAGTTTTGTTAAATGGCCAATTTCATCAGGCAACCCTTTTAATTTACAATCATTGAGGTTTAATTTTTCAAGCTCTTTCAACTGTCCAATTGTCGTCGGTAGCAACTTTATATCAGGGTTACCCTCTAAATTTAAAATTTTAATATTAGGTGATCCCTCAATAATATTCAACATTAGCTTCTGTAAGTCATCACTGTCCAATGATAGGTTGAATAAATTAAGCTCACCTGTTTCTTGGGCATCTATTATTAGAGCTTTGAACATATCAATACGTATATCTTTCGGATTTCTACTATCAATTTTAGGCTTGTTTTGTATATTTCCCATAGCGCTTCCCTTTTTACTGGATGTTCACTTTCACCTTAAAAAATAATAATCAAAAATTATCTGGATTAAAACGTGGGAAAGCCACCACAATACTTAGGTGATTTTAAAGAAATCTTCACAGATCAAACTGTGCATACCTTAAATCATATTTCAATCAAAAATTGATTTGCGAACAACTTGTGCTTATTTAATCGCTATGCTAAAGAAGTCCCAAGTTAAAACAAATTAAGCAAAGCCAGAACTACCTATCCAAATATGTAAATTGACCGGCAAATATTATAGGCATTGGCTTTTTTTTCGATTACAATCTAGTTATATATAATCTAAGAAAAACCAGGAGCCTGCTACTGTGCGCTTAGCCTGTTTTGCAAAAGCCTTGTTATTATTTATTCTTTTTGGTGCCAGTGTATCTGTATTTGCGATTACAACCTATACGGTAAAACCTGGTGACTCACTTTGGAAAATCGCTTCAAAAAACCCTATTAAAAATATATCTAATAAAGATATGGTTGTTGCTATCAAAGGAATTAATGCAAAAGAAAACCCATCCATCAATGATAACATCATCAATATTAATCAGAAGCTTTTAATCCCGACCACGCAAGCTGAGGTAGATGATGGATTAAAACTTTATCGTTTGCGTCACACACAATACTTAAAGCCACAACCAGCAACCGCTCCAACACAAACCACCAAAACAGTGACAAAAACATCCACACCAGCAACAAATACTTCATCAAATACCGTAAAGGAAAACACATCACCAAACGCACCTCTTACTGACATCAGCAATAATAACGAATCAGTCATACCGGCAAGTGGTACAATTGTGCCGCACGCTGATCGCAACACAAATAAAACAACCATTCAAGAAAAAGAAAAATCCTCAAATGACCTGCCCTGGTTTATTATCTTTTTAGTCGTCATCGTTATTTTGTTTTTATGGCGTAGACGCATTAAAAGGTATAAAGCCAACACTTCTGCCAAAAAAATGAAGGATCAGTTCTATCAAAAAGATCTGTCTGATGACAAGCCTCAGGAAAAAGCCACCTTGCCATTAAAAGCTAAAGCTGTTGATGTAAAAAAAGTTCTCCAGCAAGCCGATAAGCTCATTCAAGACCGTGATATTCAACATGCTAAGGCTATTTTACAAGAAGCGCTTAATCACAACTCTAAAAACCTCGACATTCGCATTAAACTCTTAGAAGTCTATGGTGCTGATGGTGATGCTATTTCATTTAATAGTGAGCGTGATTATTTGGCTGCAAATCTTTTGCCTTATGATGATGCCAGATGGAAAGAAATTGATGCACTTTACCAGAAATATTTTTTCCTACACTAAACATGTGGTAGAACCACATTTTATATAATAAGCCTGATCCTATAAACTCATACTTTACTGTAAAATCAGGAATCAATATATGCCTAAAAAAACAAAAATTATAGAGGCCTCAAACCCTTATCATCAGCTAAAACTGCTCGCAGAAAAACTAAAAAAGACAACCACAAATCAGGATAAAAAAAGTCGTTTTTCCAGTTTGATTGAAAAAACGATGGAATTAGAAAAAATAGAAATGATGGGGATAGAAAGCAATGAAGACACCGGTGTGCTTCTTCAATCCATATTGGAGGTTGCACTTGATCATGATTTTTTTGCTTTTTTACAAAGTCAGACCAAAACAGGGCAAGAAGCACTTAAGCTTTTAAATGAAAAAGAAAGTTTTATATTTATTGGGATGTGTAATGAAACATTACAGCTAGATGCAGCTTGCCTAAAAGAAATCATTTGTAAGACGCTTAATATTGACAGCGAAACAGCATTGTCTTATCAGAATCTGCAGGATTTTACTGCCTTATATACTAAGAAACAATATGATAATAACACAGTGATACAACCAACGACCTAAAACAATGTCACTTAAAGAAAAAAAAGCACAAGGCTGTACGCGCAAAAATTTGGTAGCTACCCCATATTGATACATTTTATTTATTGAATAAAATAGATGCAATAACCTATCGCCGAATATGACATAGTGAAATAACAATTGATCAAAACCTAGGAGACAACATGAAATTCAAAAGAATGCTATTTACAGGAATGCTGCTGTTATCCAGTATAAGCTTTGCAGGTCAGGTTTTTCAGGCTGGTACCATCACAAGCTTAAGTGATGGTGTATATGATGGCTCGATGACTTTAGGCACACTGGTTAAAAAAGGCGCTTATGGTCTTGGCACAGTACAAGGTGCTAAAGGTGAGATGATTATCTACAAAGGCAAGGGGTATTTAAGTGATATCAATGGTAATGCTGTACGATTAAAACCGGATACCAAAACACCTTTTGCTGATGTATTTAACTTTGACAAACCACAGCTTAATAAAAAATTAAAAGGCGTAACACCAACTGAAATCAATAACCTGATACAACAAAAACTCAGTGGTGAAAACTATTTCTATATATTTAAAATTACCGGCAAGTTTGCTCATATAAAAGCAAGGACAATACCACCAGTAAAAGAAGATGCCACATTGGGTAAATGGATTGCACAAAATCAAAAAAAACATGACCTAAATGATATTAAAGGGACAATCATTGGTATCTATAGCCCAAGCTATCTATCAAGCGTTGCCGTGCCTGGCTTTCATTTTCATTTTATTACGAAAAACCTTAAAAAAGTTTATCATGTTTATGACTTTAAGACGGATAAGGTGCATTTTGAGGCGGAAAAAGTACAGAATTTTGAATTTTCTTTGCCTGAAAGCAAAGCGTATCAGAATAAAAAGATATCCGGCCTATCTGCTGCTTCATTAAACAAAATGGAGCACAGCACTGAGAAATAAAATAAACCTTGAAATCACTCAGGCAATCATGCAGAATGCCTGATATTATTAGTTTCATAACGCTTTATTCAACCATGGGTATTTTTAAACGCTTTAAACGCAATCAAAGTGTTGCTGAAAAAAAAACACAGCTTGAGCAGGATAGACAACCAGAGGTGCTTGAGAATGATCAACCAGAAATACAGCTTGATCAATCACAGGATTCTCGTGATGTAGAGCAAACATCTAATGCTTCTTTTGTCCAAGAAGAAACACTTGAAGAAAAAACGACAAAAAGTGGGCTGTTTTCTCGTTTAAAAGAAGGTTTAAAGAAGACGCGCACCAAGTTAGGCAGTGGGCTTGGTGATCTGCTTTTAGGGAAAAAAGTCATCGATGAAGAACTTATCGATGATATTGAAATGCAGCTTCTAACGGCAGATGTTGGTATTGAAGCAACACAAGAGGTGATGGAAGCCGTTCGTGGCCAGGTTAGTCGCAATGAATTACAAACCATGGATCAGCTTAATACATTGCTAAAACAAAAATTACAGGATATTTTGACACCTTGCCAAAAACCCTTGGCCATTGACACACAAAAAACACCATATATTATTTTGATGGTGGGTATTAATGGCGCAGGAAAAACAACAACAATTGGCAAGCTTGCTAAAAAATTTCAATCACAAGGCAAATCTGTCATGCTTGCTGCAGGGGATACATTTCGTGCTGCGGCAGTTGAGCAATTACAAGTCTGGGGCAAGCGTAATAATATCCCTGTTATTGCCCAACATACGGGTGCTGATAGCGCCTCGGTTATTTATGATGCAGTTCAGGCGGCAAAAGCCAAAGATATAGATATCTTAATCGCTGATACTGCCGGTCGACTACATACCAAAAGTAATTTAATGGAAGAGCTGAAAAAAGTGGCACGAGTTATGAAAAAACTTGATGATACCGCGCCACATGAGGTTATGCTTGTTTTGGATGCAGGTACTGGTCAAAATGCCATTATGCAGGCACAAGAGTTTAATAATTCGCTACGTGTTTCTGGTATTGCAATTACGAAAATGGATGGCACTGCAAAAGGTGGTGTCATCTTTGCCATTGCAAAAAAATTACATTTACCCATTCGTTTTATCGGTGTGGGTGAAAAAATCGAAGATTTACGTGATTTTGAAGCCAAAGAGTTTATTGATGCCCTATTTGATCAATCACTACCCAGCGATCACTAATACCATTGGTACAATGATTTGCAAATGGTATGAATTATACATAAAAAACAAGCTATATATCTGTTAAATCTATCGCATCAAAATATAACGCGGGAAAATCTATAAAATGGTTTGTGATGGGTATATAATAACGCCTTTAAGTCATTTGGAGTTTACGAACTTATGAAGACGATTAAACGCGCTTTGATCAGCGTTTCAGATAAAACCAACCTTGTCGAATTTGCCAAAGAATTAGCTGCATTTAATATTGAAATTCTATCTACTGGGGGCACAGCAAAACTGCTGAGCAATGCTGGCATTGATGTTACCGAAGTATCCGATTATACTGGCTTTCCTGAGATGATGGATGGTCGTGTTAAGACACTCCACCCTAAAATCCACGGTGGACTTTTAGGCCGACGTGATATCGATCAAGCAGTGATGGAACAACATGACATTCCAGAAATTGACCTGGTTGTAGTTAATCTCTACCCTTTTGAAAAGACGATTCAAAAGCCAAATGTAAGCTTTGATGAAACTATTGAGAATATCGATATTGGTGGGCCAACAATGCTTCGGTCAGCTGCAAAAAACCACCGTGATGTCGCGGTTATCTGTGATCCAGATGACTATGCAGATATTGGCAAAAAACTTCGGGAAAACCATGGAAAGCTTGATCCTGCAACACGTTTCTCATTAGCCTGTAAAGTCTTTGAGCACACCGCAAAGTATGATGGTGTTATCGCGAATCATCTAGGTAGAATTGATCCTACAGCAAAAACCATAACACACAACTTCCCAAATACACTTAATCTGCAGTTTTACAAAGCCAAAGATATGCGCTATGGAGAAAATCCACATCAGCATGCCTGTCTTTATCTTGAAAAAGACTATCCAAAATCCTGTATGGCCTATGCCAAACAAATCCAGGGAAAAGAATTATCCTATAATAATATTGCCGACACAGATGCCGCTTTTAGCTGTGTGAAATCTTTTGATATTCCGGCCTGTGTGATTGTTAAGCATGCCAACCCTTGTGGTGTTGCATGCGACCAAAACCTGACTACTGCTTATCAAAAAGCCTTTGCCGGTGACCCTACTTCTGCTTTTGGGGGTATTATTGCCTTTAATCAACCACTTGATGAGCAAACGGCACAAACCATTATTTCACAGCAGTTTGTTGAGGTTATTATTGCACCTGAAATCACCCCCGAGGCAGTTAATATATTAACGAAAAAGCCTAATGTACGCGTTTTAGCTGCAGGTTATGACAAAGATAAAAATCATTACGAGTTTGATCTTAAAAAAATTGATGGTGGATTATTAATTCAAGATAAAAACAACACCACCGTTGAAATGGACCAGCTTCGTGTCGTTAGCCATAAAAAACCAACACAGCAACAACTGGATGACTTACTGTTTGCCTGGAAGGTTGTCAAGTTTGTTAAATCCAACGCCATTGTTTATGCCAAAGGCAACCGTACTATTGGTATTGGTGCTGGGCAAATGAGTCGTGTGTTTAGCTCTAAAATTGCCATTGAAAAAGCCTATGAGGCAGAGCTTGAAATAAAAGGCACCGCAATGGCCTCTGATGCTTTTTTCCCTTTTAGAGATGGCGTGGATGCTGCTGCTAAAGCGGGTGTTTCTGCGATTATCCAGCCAGGTGGCTCGATGCGAGACAGTGAAGTGATTGCTGCGGCAAACGATCATGATATTACCATGGTATTTACCAATACCCGACACTTTCGCCATTAAACTTACGGCATAATCAGCGGATAAATAAGCGCTTAAATCCCTTAAACAGTTTACCATACGGTGGGTACAATAAAGCAGCTGGATTCCATTTCTTTCTTTGAAAAATGCTTTTTATATTTGAAAAAGTAATAAAACCCTCTTTTGCATGATAGCGCCCCATACCAGAGTCACCTACGCCACCAAATGGTAGTGCATGCTGTGCAATATGCACAATTGCATCATTAATACAAACCCCTCCGCTTTGTGTATTTTCCAGAAAAAATGCTTGTGTTGCCTTATTGTGACTTAATAGATAAAGTGCCAGTGGATTCGTGTTTTTATTTATAGTAGATAAGGCATCATGATACTCATGATAAGTTAATATCGGCAAAATCGGACCAAAGATTTCACCTTGCATCACATCAAGTGATATATCTGGATTTATTACAAGCGTTAAAGGCATTTTTTTATTACCATCGGTTTGCTTTTCAATCTTTGCCAATGGGATAACTTTACAGCCTGATGTTTTAGCTTGAGATAATTGATCGTTTAATCGTTGAAAATGCGATACTTGCAAAATGCTTGTGTATTGCGGGTTGTTCAGATAATCTGGATACATCTTGTTAAAGCCTGCTTGTAAAGCAGAAATTAACTCATCCAGTTTGTCTTCAGGCACTAGAACATAATCTGGTGCAATACAGGTTTGCCCTGCATTCATGCCTTTACTAAAACAAATTGTTTTCGCAGCTTTTTTTACAGGATAATCCCGATCAATAATAAGTGGGGACTTACCACCTAACTCTAATGTTACGGGTGTTAGATTCTGACTTGCCGCCTGATAGACTTTTTTACCAGTTTGTGTTGAACCGGTAAATAGCAGATGATCAAAATTTACTTCACAAAAAGCTTTGGAAAATAGCGTATCTCCAATAAAAACAGCCACCTGTGAGACTTCAAAACATCGTTTACATATCTCTTTAATCACCTGGAATGTCTTTGGTGTATATTCAGATATTTTCAAGCAGACATTATTGCCAGAAGCCAAAGCATATACCAAGGGGGACAGCGTTAACAACACAGGGTAATTCCAAGGTGAAATAATCCCCACAACGCCAAGTGGCTGGTAGTAAACAAAACTTTTTGCCGGTTGAAATAAGATACTCGTATGACGCTTTTGTTTTTTCATCCAGCCACGTAAATGCTTACAAACATAGTCAATCGTTTGAATCACCTGAAAAATTTCACTGAGCAAAGTTTCTTCGACACAACGCCCACCAAAATCCTCACTAACCGCTTTCGCCAATGCGCCTTGATATTGAAGCACCAACTCACGCAGACGTTTTAAATCCTGAATTCGCTTTTTATATGACGGATAAGGCATTGACGAAAAAGCATTTTTTTGCCGTTCAAAGGTTTTATACAGTTCGTTAAATAAATGCTGTGACATCGGTATAATAGTAAAGATATTTAATAAATAATAATGATTATATATTGCCTATTAATACTTGAACACCTAAAACATCATGATAAATAATGCATGGTTATTCTGTAGATACCTGTTTAAAGCAATTAGCCGGGAAACGCAAAAGACAAATAAAAGTGAGAAAAACCCCCATTGCGCAAACACCCATTACCAATGCAAAATTATCCAATGGAATCAATGCATTAGGATCTAACAACGCCCCTTGTATGCCAGCGCTTAGAGTAATCGCGCACCAGGCCACAGCAAAAGCACTGGATAATGGTAAAAGCGCGCTTAACATAACACTTGCTGTGCCGGCAAACTTTTCAGCAGCCAAAGAATAGGACCCTGCGTTGGTAATCGTTGCAAAACTACTAAAGCTTATACCAAGAACACCCAACATACATAAGTATAAATACAGGTTAAAGTTCAATAGCACCCAAATGCCAAATAAAAAGGATACCAGCATTAGGCTACAAATCATGATATATAACCGGTAATACCCAAGATGGCTTAATATTTGTCGAATAAAACTTTTCATCACCCATGCAGGCACCATAAAGGCTAAAAAGGTTAATCCAGCTTGTAAAGCACTAAAGTGGTGCTGTGTCTGCAAATACAATGGAAACATAAACATAATTCCCATTGTTGATAAGCGGATCAAAACATTGATGATCGTAAAGTAGCGGAAAGTTTTATCTTTAAAAATTGACAGGTTAAATACGGCAGATTCACCCTTTAAACGCGCATGATGAAAGTACTTCATCAATAAAGTTGTTGCAATAATAAAACTCATAAGCTTAACAACCCAGCTAATGGAATGATCAATAAATGTATCCAGGCAAAAAAGATAAATAGCAATACCACTGCCTAGCAGCATAAACCCGAAAGTATCAAATTTAGCGACTGTTTGCCGGTTTTCATTAAAATCAGGAAACACATACCGGATAGATAATAAAGCCAGTAAAGAGATAGGAAGGTTTATAAAAAAGATAAATCGCCAGTTCAACCATGTGGTAATCGCACCACCAACCAATGGGCCAATCATCGGGCCAATCGTCACGACACTGCCAACGATTGCCATAGCACGGATCATATTGCCTTTGAATATTCGCACCATTGCAAGACGTGCCACTGGCATTGAAAAGGCACCAAACATTCCTTGAAAAGCCCGCGAGACAACTAACATCGTTAAACTTGTTGATAAACCACAAGCAATGGATGCTGCAACAAATCCAACAATCGATAACGACAAGACTCGCTTAATCCCCCAACGTTCAGCTACCCAGGAGGATGCAGGGATAAAAAGTCCCAATGTTAATAAATAAACCGTAATCACGACTTTAAGGCTAATGGGATTGACTTGCAAACTAAAGGCCATTTGAGGCAAAGCTGTATTTAATGCACTGCCATCGATTAATTCCATTAGAATAATAATCCCAACTGTGTAGGCAATAAGTCGTTGATTTTGCATAAATTTGTCAAAGCCTCCCAAAACTACACCACAGTTTACGCCTATCTCAAGGAAATAGCACGATAAGACAGGCAATTTTTTCAAGATTTAACAAATTATTATTGAGCGTTATATTCGCATTATCGGTAAAGTATTTTATGATTTTTGCAGCATACCCAAACCACAGTTTGCCGTAATAGTCTCATCACCCTGGTTAGTAATTTCAACCTGGGCAAGCCCATCTGCTGAAATACGCATTGAGTCTCCGTTTTTTATCTCAAGAATCAGTTTATCACCAACGTTTTGCCCATTAATCGTACCTGATTTTTTCAACATTTTGCCCATTATCTTCTGTGGGTTTTGCGAAGCAATTGATATTGAACAGGTCGCAGATATCCCCCAGAACAATGGGTTTTTAATAACCACAGGTTGCTGAGGCAAAAACGCATAAGTCCCCAGATTCGCAAGATTAAGCGCACCATTACTATAGCCAATCGTGCTTATTAGACCCACACAAATAATCACTTTAACAATATGACGTCGCAACATATTACTCTCCTACAATTTCCATTTTGATACAGTTAAAAGTGTAACTTATTTTGAGCATTGGCAATCCTTTGCTCACAACGAGTGTAACAAAAGCATTATATGGTGTCTGCAAAGTCATTCTCTTAAATGTAATATATTTTAAAACCTTCTGACAAAACACCACAGGATCAGTCCGTGGGTATCTATACCCATCGTCAATCATTCTGCAGCGTTCAATGTCAAAGAAGTTTTTGATGGTTTTGAGCGATTGGATTGCAGGTAATAAAAGAGACTATTGGCAAAATTACTTTGCTCAAAAAATGCAAGGAGTTTGATAACAAGAATACTATAAAATGGTTTGTGATGGGTATATGCAGCATAAGGCATCAAAAAAAGCAAATGGGTCCGTATAATTACGTATATTTACGTTTTTTATCAAAAAAAACATCTCATATAATAAAGCAAAGACAGTTATTTTTGGACAAAACTTATGCCACGCTTAACAGCTTGTATTTTATTATTTTTGACTTCTTTTCTATGCGTCATACAAGCAAACGCAACTTACCAAATATCGCTTTTAAACAACACACCAGAACCTCTCTTGGTAAAATCCATTTGCCCAGAGGAAAAAACGGATTGCAGGGCTTATAATACAGCTGTCATCAAAGCATACCAACGAAATAAAGCATTTACGATCAACTATGACCAAAAAATCAAAAATGGCCGGCTCTACGATTTAAAAAGTTATTTTGCGTTGAAGGATACTGTAGAAGGCTATTTTAATGTTACATTAAAAGGTGATGCCATTGGCTCTCATATTCAGGCCATTGATCTCTTTATCAACGGAGAGAATCATCACTTACTAAGCGCTACAAATGATGGAAAAATCACTGCAAATAAACTTGGCAGCTATACATTTATAACCGCACAACACCAAGCTATTGAAATTTACGCCACAACATTAAAAGACCGCACATCTCTTCAAAAAGTGGACAGTATTTATTTAGCGATCAGCATGAAACCTGAGATTTTTAAACAAGATAATGCCCCCAACTCAATTTCCCTAGCATCTTACAACATCCAGGCTTTTCCATTTTATATTGGGGTTGCTTTAGATCTTAACAAAACTCACTCTCGCATAGCCTATCTGTCAAATTCACCATATTTTAAAGATTTTGATGCTATCGCATTTCAAGAAGCCTGGGCCTATGACGTTAGAAATACATTAATTAATAATATGAAGCAAAGCTATCCATACTTTTATGATCCCATACCACAACACACACACTTAAAACCCTTAAACAGCGGGCTTTTAATTTTGAGCAAATGGCCAATTTTGACCAAAAAATTTCTTAACTATACTGACACACAAACCTTAACCGATGCTGATTTTATGACAAACAAAGGTGTCCTTTATATCAAAATAAACAAAAATGGTCAGATTTATCATATTTTTGCAACACACACCCAAGCGCAAGATACAGAAAAAGCAATCCAGCTACGCCAAAGAGAGTTTAGGTTAATTGAAAAATTTATTTACGCACAAAACATCCCAACAAATGAACCTGTACTTTTATTAGGCGACCTGAACACCGATTACTATAATAAAAACCAATATCAGTACTTTAAACAAATTTTAAAGCCAAGCGTCTACCTAAATACGCAAAACAAAAGCCCAAAATACAGCTATGATGCCGATTTAAATATGATGATTGACCCAAATGCTAAAGCTGAATATGGCTTATATGACTATATCTCGCCTTTACAAGATTACCGTCAACCAATAGATGCAGCATTTCAAGTAACCCCGATTCGCGCGCTAGATAAAATTTCAATGTATCAAAGAAGCTGGTTAAATTCGCTTAGCAAAGTATACGCTTATGGTAATGTAGAAATATCAGACCATTAAATGGTTCAAGCAAAATATACTTTCTGATACTGCAACTTTACTCCCACATACCTCCATGGCTAGATAACGACCTGTCTGCACTTTTTGGGACATTTTTTCCCTTGCGTTTTTTAAGGACAAATCAGGATAAGTCCCTAAGCTAAGTTTACAGGTTTTACCTGACATCTTGTATTTAAACAAAAAAGATTTTGAAACCTCTCTTACACGAAGGTATAGCATGCTACCTCTACCATCGCTGCAAAGCTTTTCCTTCCCTGTGTGCTTTAAACCCTTTATTTTAGTATCATTCAGCCGCATAAGTGTCCCCAAATCCAACATTTGGAAATTTTTATTGATAAATTATAGCACAGGGGACACTACAGGGGACACTTAAATACAAGTCGTCATGAAACAATATAAAATATCATGAGCACGTAAAACCTTATAAAACAAGGGTTTAAAGATGATAATGAGATAATTTGAGGCGTTGTAATATGATTATTTGGTGCGGACGGGGAGACTCGAACTCCCACGGTTTCCCGCTGGAACCTAAATCCAGTGCGTCTACCAATTTCGCCACGTCCGCATGACTGGGGTGAACGATGGGACTTGAACCCACGACAACCGGAATCACAATCCGGGGCTCTACCAACTGAGCTACGCCCACCATAAATTGTAATGTTACAGCTCATTTGCTAGAGCTGCTTTTTCTAAGCTCGGCTCCTGCCTTGCTAAGAAAACCGGTGCTGCGCAATCCGTGCTCCGCCCGTTCGACCTAAAACTACGCTGTAGTTTCTATACGGTCTCACCCAACTGAGCTACGCCCACCATAAATCTGTTTTATGGTACGCCCGGCAGGATTCGAACCTGCTACCCTCGGCTTAGAAGGCCGATGCTCTATCCAGATGAGCTACGGGCGCATATTCTAACCCGCTCGCTGACGGTTAAAACAAGTGGTCGGAGCAGAGGGATTTGAACCCCCGACCCTCTGGTCCCAAACCAGATGCGCTACCAAACTGCGCTATGCTCCGACATAATGGTGGCCAGAGGCAGAATCGAACTGCCGACACGAGGATTTTCAGTCCTCTGCTCTACCGACTGAGCTATCTGGCCAATGACGCTTATTAAAACGGATTTGCCGTTTTTGGTCAAGCACTTTTTGAAGATTTTTTTTATTGCGCGCACCCATGGCCAATATTGGCTTTGATTTGGTTGTTTACCGGTCAGACTGGTTTAATACATCAACGACAAATGGCAATAATTTCGTTGCACAAAATCCATACTTACCAATTGCTTCCACATAATCTTCTGCAGCAATGCCTTGCAGTAACACTGCCAATAAAGTGGCTTTCTTTAATGATTTGTTCTGTGCACACAGGCCTGCAATTATACCTGTTAACAGATCTCCTGAACCGGCAGTTGCCAATATTGGATCACCAGCCTTACAAAGATAAACATTTTTTTGATCATATATCAAACTGCCGCACCCCTTTAATAAAACAGATACCTGATAATCATCACCTAATTGTTGTAATGCCTTTAATCGATCATTTTTGACATCTGGCGCTGCTATATGCAAAAGCCTTGCCGCCTCACCTTCATGCGGTGTGATAAGCCGTGCAGATCTAACCATACCTTTAGTCAGATAATCTAAAGCACCAGCATCAACAATGCTAATTTTATCAAGTGTTAAGGCTTTTTTGATCACTTTATCTGACCATGGCTGACCTTTCACACTACCACAACCAATCGCTAAAACATCCAGCTTTTCGATTAAAGTCTGATAGTCGGTTAAATCATCAACACCATAGCACATCACTTCTGGGCATTTTACATTTATCAACGCGGCATGCGCTGGATGCGTAAACAGGGTCACTCGGCCAGCCCCAACAGTCAAAGCAGCTTTTGCGGCCATAATGGCAGCACCAGCCATTCCTTTGTCTCCTGCAATAATACCCACATGCCCTTTGTCAGATTTATTGATACTCTGGTGATACTTATATAGCGGGAGAAAGTGTTGAAGGTCATTTTTTGTTAACAAAAAAGCAAGTGGCTGGTATCGATCATTTAGTGACAAGGCACCGCTATCAACCAAACAAGCAAAAATAATATCCCCGACATAATCTGGCCCAACGCCACTATAAAGCCCCATTTTCTGGCAGATAAATGTCACCGTAATATTTGCTTTAACGGCGATTGCAAACTTTCTCCCTGTTGTTGCGCATATGCCAGAGGGAATATCAACACTGATTACAAAACGATAATGACTATTAATCGCTTCAATCGCTTTTTTAAAGACGCCTTCTATATCACGATTTAATCCCGTACCAAATATAGCATCAACAATGACATCAGCCTGAGCTATATCTTTATGAAATGTCAATGAATCTTCTACTTGATACATCTGAACGCCTAATGACTGTGCATGATGATACATATATGCCGCATCACCTGCAAGCTTCACTAAAGGCACACAAGAATAAATGCTTGTCTTAATGCCTGCCATATGTGCTAAGGTTGCAACCATAAAGCCATCACCGGCGTTATTCCCCATTCCAGTCACAATAACAACATGCTTTGGCCTTTGCTTTTCAAGCGCGCAAAAACAGGCAAAAGCGGCTTTTGCCATTAAGCTTAAGCTTGGTATTTTTATTCCCTGAATTAAATACTGATCTATTTGTTGTGATTGCTGCGCTGAAAACAATCCATCTTCCAAAGCCATCGTCAAAAACCTTTTTAAAAGCGATATGTTAAAGCTTATTTTTAAATGCTTTTGAATGCAAGCAGCAACTTTTTATTAGGGCATAAAAACAGCTTGAATATAAAATCAGACTTTATTTGATAATATCTTTGATATGCCAAACCACAAGTAAATATAACAGCAAAAGCTTAAGAACCCGGCAAACACGCCAAACCTATAAAACTGGCTTATCCTTTGCAATAACTGGTTTATATCAGCATGACTTTGCTGCATTAACACCTTTTGCGCATATGGGATATAAAGGCTAATGACTAAAGCAATCGTGCTAAATATAACTAATAATACCGTACAGATAATCAAGGATTTCTTTATATTGGGATATGTCTTATCAATGATTTTCTTAGGCAAATAGTACAATAACACTATAAACTCAAACACATAGCATAGCACCATGAGAACACCTCTGAGCGCAAGGACTTCATTGATAACAGGAGAACGCACCAGTGCCCAGCTAATAAAAGACAGCACGAGTAGCAAGGTTGCCATTTTAGATTTCAAGAAATAAGCAAGGTAAATACAAAAGGCCAAGTAAAATAAAAGATATAACATAAACGACATCAACAATAGTTTGCAATTAACCGCATTTGGAATAGCCACAACTTAAACAAGTCATACAGCCATCCATCTGCACCATTGCTTTTGTATTACATTTATGACAAAGCTGGGATTCTGGTGGAAAGCTCACCTCATCATCATTGCTTGGCTGTTGTTTTTGATTAAGCTCAGCTTTTTTGCCTGCAATAAAAAGCCGTTGGTTTTCATCTACATCTTCTTCTGGCAGCATGCCAATCTTTCTTAAATGCTTCTCAATCACATCACCAATTTCAGACACAAGCGATGGTACATATTTGCTGCCACGTTTAAAATATCCCCCATTAGGATCAAATACTGAACGAAGCTCTTCAACCAAAAAGGTAATATCACCCCCTTTGCGAAAAACAGCTGAAATAATCAGTGTTAATGCAATCGTCCATTGAAAATGCTCCATATTCTTTGAGCTTAAGAAAATTTCAAAAGGACGACGCACTTCATGCTCGGTGCCCTCATTTAAGATAATATCATTAATGGTCACATACAATGCATGCTCAGCATGCGGTGGTTTGATTTTATATGTCTCACCTGCAAGTGATTCAGGGCGCTTAATACGCTCACTCATCTGCTCATGCCCTTTTTCTTTTTTCTCTAAGGCGACCTTTGTGAGTTTTTCATCCTCTTTGACGATTGCAAACCCGGTGATTTTCTTATCAATCTTAACTGCCATTTTTTCTCCACTACTCAATGCTTAAAACTTCCCGTAATACCCTTCTTTAAGCGCATCATAAAGATTTGCTGCTGTATGTGTTTCACCATCATATTCGATCATCTCATTGCCCTTGAGCTCCAATACCGAGCCATCTTCAAGGGTAAACCGATAGGTCGTGTTTTGCAGATCCTGCTCTTTTACTAAAACACCTTGAAAAACTTCCGGGTTAAAACGGAAAGTCGTACAGCCCTTTAATCCTTGATGATACGCATAAAGGTAGATATCTTTAAACTCAACAAAAGGGAAATCCGTCGGTACATTAGCCGTTTTAGAAATACTTGAATCTATCCACTTTTGTGCCGCGGCCTGAATGTCAACGTGCTGTTTCGGTGTCACATTATCTGCGGCAATAAAATAATCTGGCAGCTTTGTTTTCTCATCTTTTGAAAATGGCATTGCATTTTCATTCACATGATGGCGATAAGCCAATAACTCATAGGAAAAAACATCCACCTTCTCTTTGGTTTTTTTCCCGGCACGAATAACATTACGCGCATAATGATGCGCAAAGCTTGGCTCAATACCGTTACTGGCATTATTGGCCAATGACAATGAAATCGTCCCTGTTGGCGCGATTGATGTATGATGCGTGAAACGACAGCCATACTCACATATATCATCAATAATTGAAATATCTTCTTTAGCAACACGCTGCATATAACGACTGTATTTAGCATGCAATACACGCCCCTTCACAACATCACCTGCCTTGATACCATCTGCTGCCATTTCAGGACGCAACCGCAATAATGCTTCATCGATCACATATTCTTTTTCAAGCACAGGTGCTGAGCCTTTCTCTTTGGCAAGCTCCACACCAATTTTCCAGCCTTCTAAAGCCATCTGTTTGGCAACTTCTTCGGTAAAAATAAGTGATTCTCTAGTACCATATTTTTTCTTAAGCATGGTAAGTGTTGACCCAAGCCCTAAAAAGCCCATGCCATGGCGACGTTTAGACATAATCTCATCACGCTGCTGCTTTAGTGGCAATCCATTGATCTCGACCACATTATCCAACATGCGTGTGAAAATTCGCACGACTTTACGATAGGTCGACCAGTCAAATTCAGCTGATTTTGAAAAAGGATTTTTCACAAATTTTGTGAGATTCACTGAGCCCAATAAGCAGGAGCCATAAGGTGGTAATGGCTGTTCGCCACAAGGGTTTGTTGCACGGATTGTTTCACAAAACCAGTTATTATTTTCTTCATTGACTTTATCGATCAAAATAAACCCGGGCTCTGCATAATCATATGTCGATGACATAATCATATCCCAAAGCCTGCGTGCTTTAATCGTATTATAAATTCGACAAGCCACCAAACCACTTTCATCGGTGATATAGTCATCTTTTAATGGCCAATCACGCCATAAGACTTTTGCTTTATCTTTTAAATCAATTTTATAGGCAGCCTGTTCAGATGCGCTCATCGGGAAAGCCAAATGCCACGGCAAATCATGCTCAACCGCATATAAAAAGTCTTTGGTTATAAGCAAAGATAAGTTAAATTGACGCAAGCGCCCATTCTCACGCTTGGCACGAATAAAATCAAATACATCAGGATGCCCCACATCAAATGTACCCATCTGCGCGCCACGTCTGCCACCGGCAGATGCTACCGTAAAACACATTTTATCATAAATATCCATAAAGGACATTGGGCCTGAGGTATTCGCACCTGCCCCTGCAACAAAAGCACCTTTTGGTCGTAAAGTTGAAAACTCATAGCCGATACCACAACCTGCTTTAAGCGTTAACCCTGACTCATGCACTTTTTGCAAAATATCATCCATTGAATCATGAATAACCCCTGAGACCGTACAGTTAATCGTCGAAGTTGCCGGTTTATGCGCCAAGGCCCCGGCATTTGACACGATTCTACCAGCAGGAATTGCACCATTTCTAAGCGCCCATAAAAAGCTTTTATACCACTTCTGCTGCAGTTCAGGTGTTTTTTCTACTTCTGATAATGCTTGTGCGATACGCTTGTATGTATCATCCACACTTTGATCAACCGGCTCACCCAGCCTTGTTTTCAAACGATACTTACTATCCCAGATATCCAATGATGCAGGCTGTAAATCAAAATCCATAATCGTTTCACTTGATGACATAGTTTTACTCTTTTACCCATACAGAAAAGTCATTGATTACCTTCTTATTGTAAACAATTTTATAAAAAATGATGAATGACTTTTTCGATTTATATTTTCATACAATGACTTGACTTGCATGAAATGCACTGACAAAGCCCTCTGGCAGCACAAGCTTAAATTCTTATAACAATTTCTTACAAAAATAAAAGCAGAACACGTTGTTTTGCCAATTATTGCCTACTATTATTGGGGAAGTGTCATATCAATGTTAAGGATGAAATGATGAAACACTTAAGCGTACTGATGTTACTTATTGGACTTACTGTTGGGGTCACAACCCATGCAAACACATTACCACAGAAAATCACCATCAAGATTTATGCCACCTCAAATAAGCATACTTATCTAGGGAATATTATCGCACAACAGACCTCAAATGGTGTGCTCTTTACACCTGATTTACATGATTTAACCCCGGGTATTCATGGGTTTCATATCCATGAAGTCCCTGACTGCGGCGATCATGGCTTAAATGCAAATGGCCATTTTGATCCAGATAACACAAATAAACACCTTGGCCCTTACCAAAATGGCCATTTGGGTGACTTGCCTGTATTAATTGTCAATAAAGATCATCGTGCAACGTTGCCTGTTTTGGCACCAAGGCTTACGATAAATGCGATTCTTAACCATGCAATCATGATACATAAAGGTGGGGATAATTATAGTGACGCACCTGAAAAACTTGGTGGTGGTGGCAAACGTGTTGCATGCGGGATTATCAAAGCGCAAAACGATCAACCTTAATATTGATATCAAAAGGGGTGCACAATGAAAGGCCATAAACTGACACGTAATATTTTAATCGGCATGGGATTAGGCGCAATTTTTGGCTTGATTTTCCACCCTTTTGCAAGTACACCCTGGGTTCACACCTATCTTAGCAACGGCATTTTATACATTATGGCCACGATCTTTATCACCTTAATGAAAATGCTTGTTGTGCCACTTGTGTTTGTCTCTATTGTCTGTGGGGCAAGCAATGTCTCAGACCCTAAGTCATTAGGGCGTGTTGGCGGAAAAACATTAATCCTGTATGTGATAACAACAGCCATTGCAGTGACTTTAGCAATTACAGTTGCGTTATTATTGCAAATTGGTGCCGGTGCCAATATCCCTTTAAACGTTGATCAGGTTGTGATAGGAAGTCCGCAAAGCATTACTGAAACCCTTATCGGACTATTTACCGCAAACCCTTTTCAGTCTTTGGCAAAAGGGAGCATGCTGCAAATTATCATTTTTGCACTTTTATTAGGCATTGCGCTCAATATCACAGGTGAGGCTGGAAATCGCATTAAAAAATGGTTTAATGATTTTGATGAAGTTATTATGTCATTAGTGAAAATGGTAATTGCCATCACGCCTTATGGTGTATTTGCCTTGATTGCAAAACTTGTGCTGGTAACAGAGTTAATTAAATTTTTGCACGTTTTTGGCTACTTTTTCACGGTTATTTTGGTTTTATTGCTTCATGTGATATTTACCAATGGCATTATCCTTACGATATTTGCGCGATTAAATCCATTGCCTTTTTTTAAAAAAATGTTTCCCGTACAATTATTCGCCTTTTCAACAGCAAGCAGTAATGCCACACTGCCATTTACGCTACAAACCGTTGAAAACAATCTTGGTGTGGATAATAAAGTCGCAGGCTTCACGATTCCACTTGGCGCCACAATTAACATGGATGGGACAGCAATTATGCAAGGTGTTGCAACCGTTTTTATTGCCCATGTTTATAATATTGATCTAAGTTTAGCAGGCTATTTAACCGTTATTTTAACCGCCACACTAAGCTCAATTGGCACGGCAGGCGTTCCAGGTATTGGGCTTATTACCTTAACACTTGTTTTAACACAAGTAGGCTTACCTGTTGAAGGTATTGGGCTTATTATTGGTATTGATCGTATTTTAGATATGCTAAGAACTGCAGTCAATGTAACCGGTGATGCGGCTGTAACAACATTTGTTGCCAAAACAGAAAAGCAGCTGTCTTATGATACATATAAGGCACCTGTCTCCTAATGCACATGCCAATTTAGTCAATGATAATCTGCTCCAGCATTAAACGTACCTGACAGTAATCCCATACTTTATCTTGCATAAAACGAATTAATGCCAAGATATCGGCACCTGTTGCGTTATTGTGATTAATAATAACACCACCATGCTTGACTGATATCTTTGCACCACCAATCTTGTAGCCCTTAAGCCCCATTCGCTCAATAATCTCACCAACACTTATATGATAATCAGGGCGCTTAAACACACTACCAGCACTAGGATCTATGGGCAACTTAGATTGTCTTTGCGCCAAAATTGTATCCATTTTTTGCTGGATAACTGCTTTTGGCTTCTCAATCAAAGAAAAGCAAGCCCCTAAAATCACACAGTTCATTGTCTGGAACATCGAATATCGATATCCATAATCAATCACCGATTTTTCAATACGATTCACATTTTTTGTTGTCAGATCTAATACATCGACATACACCACATGATCATAAATCTCATCGCCATATGCCCCTGTGTTCATCACCATTGCCCCACCAATGCTTGCTGGCACATCAAAAAAAGTCTCCACCCCTGATAGCGATGATTCATAGGCATGCATCGCTAATGATTTCAACAACACACCCGCTTGCGCGTAAATCCCCTCATTCACTGCATAAATGTGATCAAAGTGCCCTTGCATAATAATAAATGCGGTATCGTTGTAATGTGTTTTGGCCAAGATAACATTACTGCCATTACCCAATAAAACAACCTTATCATGCTTTGCATAGATATCGAGAATTTCTTTAATTGTTTGTGGAAAGTATACATACTGCGCATAAGCATCAAGCTGATATGTATTATAAGGCTTTAGAGAAATCATAACTCGTAATACTCTCTGTCCACTGCAATATGCATAAAATTAGACATATTCTCTAATAGATTCTCATAACCACGAAATACTTGCTGTGCTTTTGTGATAAGACATGCCTGATCACATAAGGAAGCTGCCATCACAAGCGCCATTCCTGCTCTTAAATCGAAGCTTTGCATGCTTGCACCATGTAGTTTGGTTTGGTTTAATGGTGATATATGAATCATATGATCATGATAGGTGATTGGAAAGCCTATTTTTTGTAGCTCAAAAACATACTTTATCCGCTCAGGATATACCGTATCAACAATGCTTGAGCCGTTTTCAGCAACACTTAACATCACTGCAAAAATAGGTTGTAAATCGGTTGGAAAGTCCGGATATGGTTTAGCAACAATACTCGCTCCCCTTAAATGACTACTTTTACCTAAAAAAACAAGCTCCTGCTTTGCTGCGTCAAACTGCCATTTCGCACCAATGGCTTTAAGTAATTGCAAGGGTCTGGCAATATATTCTTTTGTACTAACATATTTCACTTTCACATCTGTTTTATGCAGATAAGCAAGTGCGGCATAACTCATTACCTGAATGCGATCATACATAATCGAAAATTCAACACCGCTTAATCGCTTCATTCCTGTAACGAACATGCGCCGATGCTTATGATCAAGGCGTATCGTTGCCCCACATTGATTCAAAAAACTGGCAACCTCAATGACCTCTGGCTCTAAAGCGACATTCTCTAATACTACCTGCGATTTTCCTAAAGCGGCATAAAGCATCAGATTAATACTCGCACCAACAGACGGATAACGCAGGCAAAACTGTGCATTCTTTTCTTCAATGCTTTCTATATAAATAGAATATTCATCGACAACAATATGCGCACCTAATGCTTCCAGGCCTTGCAAATGGATATCAAATGGCCGCTGATCACTAAAAGAACATCCCCCAGGATAACCAATTTTCAAGCTTTTTACCTGTTTTGCCAAAGCACCTAAAAGCATCAGTGAGGTCCGTGTTTTGTGCGTTTGTTTGACTGGGACAATAACATCAACCATTTGAGAAGGCGGTAGCACTTGAACCGTGGATTTATCAAGCTGATTCACCTTAGCACCAATTTCACTTAATATGTCACAAACACCATGATAGTCATGTAAGGTAGTAGAAACATTATAAAAAACGGTGGCAGTTTCAGGCAATAAACTTGCAAACAAAAGATGCAACAATGCATTTTTTGCGCCTGCTAGCTCAATTTCAATAAAATCAGAGATGTTGCTACGATGGCTGACTTTTAGCTGCATAATATATCACTTACTTCTCGTGCGCTTTTTTTGCGTACCACTTCTTTGTGTTTGCTTCTTGCTCAGCTGTCCTTTTTTTTGCGCCTTATAACGCTGCAAAGGTGTTTTTGTATCCTTTTTTTGAGGCTCATACGGATTATCAGATTGCTTAAATTCAAATCGAATGGGCGTACCAACAAACTCAAAAGCTTCACGGAAAAAGTTTTCTAAATAGCGTTTATAAGCGCCAGGTAGTTTCTCAACCTGGTTGCCATGAACAACGATAACAGGCGGATTATGACCACCCATATGGGCATATTTCAATTTAATACGACTTTTGCCAGATATCGGTGGCTGATGTTCTTGTGTTGCCAGTTTCAGTACTTGCGTTAATTGTGGTGTAGATATTTTTTTATTTGCACTTTGATAAGCCGCTTGAATGGAATCAAATAAATGCCCAACATTGGTCCCGTGTAAAGCAGAGATAAAGTGGATATCAACATAGTCTTTTAAAAATGCCATGCGTCTTTTTATATCCTGCTTTAATGCCTCTTTGTTGGACTGGCTCATGCCATCCCACTTATTCACAGCAATAACCAAACCGCGACCAGCATTTAAGGCAAAACCAATTAAATGTAAGTCTTGATCTGTAAGCCCTTCTTTGGCATCGATTAAAGCAATAACAACATGCGCATCTTTAATGGCCTGCAGTGTTTTAACAACTGAAAATTTTTCCAAAACCTCTTTGACTCTACCACGACGGCGGATACCAGCGGTGTCAATAATCGTATAATCATCCTCATGACGGCAAAAAGGAATATAGACACTGTCAATGGTTGTACCTGGCATATCATAAACAACAACACGTTCTTCACCTAACATACGGTTTGTAAGTGTCGATTTTCCGACATTTGGCCTGCCAATAAGTGCAAAGTGTATACCATGCTTATTGGCTTGCTGCATAACAGCCTGTGAATCTGATATATCAGCATCATCTTCATATAATGGCAGCAAGGTATCTTCAAGTAATGTTGTTACACCGCGCCTATGACTTGCTGAGATTGGATAAACTGCGTCAAAACCAAGCTGATAAAAATCTGAAAGCGCAACTTCCTCTTGCAACCCATCTGTTTTATTGACAACCAAAACGCTGGGCTTTCCTCTTGATCTTAGCACATCGGCAATATAATCATCACCTGCGGTTAACCCTGATTGCGCATCTACGATAAAATAAACCAGATCAGCCTCTTGAATTGCCAATAATGACTGCCCAGCCATAAAGCTATCAATTCCCTGGTCATCATCAGACAATCCACCGGTATCGATCAAAATATAAGCTTTATCTTCAAATTGCGCCTGGGCATATTGACGATCACGCGTCACCCCTGGCATATCATAAACAAGCGCATCGCGTGTATGCGTTAGAACATTAAACAATGTTGACTTACCTACATTGGGTCGGCCAACAATTGCAATAACAGGCGTCATCATAATTATTTCACTTACTTAAAACTGGCTTGAAATATAACGTATTTTGATCAAAAGAACAAATAATATATGGTGAGACTTCTTGTCAAATCTTATTATTTTAGAACATGCTACCACGATTTGCGTTTGAATATGTTGATAGCATTTTTTTATGCCTTACTTGGAACAAGGACAGTGCTACTTGACGACGCCATAAAGAAGCCAAATACGACGAGCATCTATTGTAAAGACTATTTTTCCATATCATCAAATAGCAACACCTCAAAGTCTTTTGCCAACAATGGCGTACTATAAAAGAAACCCTGTACAAGATAACAGCCAATATTAAGTAAATAATCAACTTGTGCCTGTGTCTCAACGCCTTCTGCAATAACATCTAAATTCAGCGAACGCGCCAAACGTACAATTGCATCGATTAAAATGATTTCATTTGTATTTTGTTTGATTTCTTGTACAAAATATTTATCAACCTTAATAATAGAAACAGGTAGTTTTCTTAAATAATTCAATGATGAAAACCCAGTCCCAAAGTCATCAATTGCAATCTTGATGCCCATTTTTCCAAGCACGATAATCTTTTCTAAAATCTGGTCTAAATTATTCATCAGTACGGTTTCTGTCACCTCTAAAATGATGTTATGACCATTTAGTCCATTGATATCCAGCTGGCGCTGGATAAAATCACAAAAATTCTCGTGCTGTATTTGCAAAACAGAACAATTGATACTAAGTGCTATCGCCATATCTGGTTGCTTTTCTTGCCATATAGCAAGCTGCTTAAAAGACTCTTTTACGACCCAGCTACCAATCTCCTGCATCATTCCTTGCGATTCGGCAATTGGAATGAATTCTTCCGGCATCACGCTGTTAACAATAGGACTATCCCAACGTAATAATACCTCAGCACCATGGATTTTCCGCGTTTTTATATTAATTTGCGGCTGATAAACCAGATGAAATTCTTTATATAAATAGGCTTTTCTTAATTCATTTGCAATTAATGCATGTCGTTGTGTTTCTTTATTCAACGCATCACTAAAGATACAATACTGATGTTTACCTAAGCGTTTTGCCTCATACATTGCGGTATCTGCATTTTTTAATAATCCTTCTTCCGTTTGCCCTGAATCAGGGAAAATGCTGATACCTATACTGACAGATGCGCTGATAAGAATATTATCAACATCAATACCACTTTTAGCAATTCTACTGATTTTTCTTGCAACGGTATCAACAGACTCTAAAGGCTTTAAGGGTGATAAAATAACAAACTCATCTCCACCTATTCTTGCAATATAATCTGTTTTTTTTGTTACTGAAATCAAAAGCTTTGTTAAGTGCTGCAGAAATTTATCACCAAAATTATGCCCATATGTATCATTAATACGCTTGAAATTATCGATATCAATAAATAACAAAGCAAAGCGCATGTTCTGTGCTTTGGCATTAGGCAATATGGATTGAAGCTCTTGCAATAACCGCAAACGGTTAGGTAAGCCTGTTACAAGATCATAATGTGCCACATGATCGAGCTTCTTTGACAGCGAAACCAAGTTGTCCGTCATATTATTGAATGCTTTAGCCAACGTGCCAAGCTCATTTTTTGAATGGTATGTGATTCGCTGAGATAAATCACCTTGAGAAATCTTATTTGCAACGCCCGCCATCTCGATAATGGGTCGTGTGATAGAACGTGCCAATAAGCCTGCAACAATAAGCACAACTAAAAAAGCCACTAACAGCGTTACCGTTAAAAACTGCGTGTTCTGCCATAAGGCTGATAACGCTGCATGTTTACTAATTGAAAAAACCAATAGCCAATCAAGCTTAGGAAAATAGTGCGCCAGTAACAACATCTGATTACCTTTTTGATCATGCACCACCTGAATATCATGAGATAATGCAGCTATTTGTGCAGCACTCACTAACTGTAGCAAAGTCAGTTGTGTTTCCTTGGCTGTGGTCAGATAATCATAATGACTATTTTGCTTATATAACAGCATTGTTTTTTCAGCGTTATCAAGTTTCGTATGCATTGCAAGACTTGCCAAAAATGGCTGTAAACTCGATTCAACATAGAGTATACCAATCTTACCGTTATTAAGGGACAAAGGATAAATATACACAAGGCGTTTTTGGCCATTTTTCGCCTGTTTAACTGCCATTGAAGGCAAGTTTAATCTTTCTATACTATCTATAGCAGGTGCCTTTTGGGCTGTTGTCGCCACAAGTGACCCTTGTAAATCAAATACGCTCAAGCTTATAAAATCAGGAGCTGCTTTTTCAGCATCTTTTAAGATCTGTTTGATTTTATCCGCATGAAAAGGCTTTCTTGTCTGATTGCCTTCCAGCCAGCCTTTCAATGAAAGGCGTAATTGCGTGCGACTTGTAATAAGGTCAATCTGTTTCTCGTTTGCTTTTATCGTTTGCTGAATTAAGTAGGTTTGTTGATTGATAGAAGAACGTAAATAGCTATAAACCATTGTGCTTAATTCACGCTGTGTTTGCTGGTGATATACAAACACAGTCAAAAAAGTTGATAATATGGTGACGATCAAAAAAATCAAGACCACTTTATAGCTAAGACTGATTTGCACATTTTTAAACCTGTTAATAAAGCGCATCTTTTAAACCATGGCAAGAAATTGTATTAATCTATAAACATCAGTATAGATAACACATTAAAATCAACCAATGAAACGGATGCATTTTAACAAATATGTATGCATGATGAATGCTTAGCATATCAGATATGATCTAGCATGCATAAAAGATTTTTCTTTAATGAATTATCAAAGCAATTGACTACGCACGAAAATAAAATTTGTCTACACTGAACATTAGTGTATGGAACATATAATAAAAGCAAGTGCCTTAATAATCAAAACATACGGGACTCAATAATCATTGTTTAATCACCATTAAATACATGGTAACGCTATGAAAAATTGGAAAAAGCATAAATCAAGTCTAAAGAATAAGCTTGCACGCTCACATCTATTGGTTGCATTTATTGGTATCGTATCTTTAGGTGTTTCTTTGACCATTATGTTTTGGTTAAAAGATCATATGAACC
Organism: Facilibium subflavum; assembly: GCF_003574485.1. Taxonomy (GTDB): domain Bacteria; phylum Pseudomonadota; class Gammaproteobacteria; order Francisellales; family Francisellaceae; genus Facilibium; species Facilibium subflavum. Next base: position 11,033 of record NZ_QLIT01000031.1, on the reverse strand, counting down.
GATTATTTCTCGTTGATATGCCAATCATACAAACCGCAGAAAAACTACAAACACAATTACAGAACTCATTTTCTTCTTTGCATGAATGGGAGAGCACCTCACAAAGGCAATTCATTGATAATCGCAAACGCATTTGGGAAAATGAAATATCCCCTTTATTAAGCAAGCTAGAGTCACTTGTTAAAGTGCAAAACAACCCTGATTTGCTGCCTTTAATAGCAAACTTAAAACAAAAGCTCTCTGATATCGATGGATGGCAACAACAGATTGAAAATATGGGATATCGCACAAACACCCAAATAGCTGATAATAATACCACAGAGAAAAAATCATCACTCTCCCATGCCCACACTTGGATTATTGAGAGTGCACCTTTACTGAACCAAACTAATTTACTATTAAATAAGCTCATCAATACGACACTGATAACACAAAAACAAAAGATAACAACAATTATTTTCTTAATTGATAGTAGCATTTATGGCCTGGTTTTTCTTATTATTGGCTTGGTTATATTTTCTATATGGCTGGCAATTTTTAACGCAAACAAGCTTTTAAAACCAGTCCAGCTGCTTAAAAATGCTACTACAAAATTATCAAGCGGCGATCTAAAAGATAATATTCCCATTGCAACCAATGATGAATTAGGAGAGCTTACCCGTGCTTTTAATACCATGTTTGAACAACGAAGATTTCTTGAGAAAAGACTTGTTCAAGTTATTGAGACGGCTGTTGACCCAATTATCACCATTAATGCAAAAGGTATTATCCAATCCTGTAATAGTGCCACTACAACCTTGCTTGGGCATAAGGAATCTGCTCTTATCGGCGAGAATATTGCAATGCTGATGCCAGAGCCTTACCGATCTCAACATGACCAATACTTAAAAAACTATCTTTCCACTCACGTTAAAAAGATTATTGGTCTATCACGAGAAGTTGAAGCATTAACAAAATCAGGTGAGCGTATTCCAATTGTGCTTTCAGTTAGCGAAATCAATGTCGATGGTGTGCGATATTTTACCGGTATTATCCACGATATACGTAAAGAAAAAGCGCAAGCTAATGAGATGAAAAAACTCAACCAACAACTTAAACATGAAAACATGGTCAAAACAATTAATGCTGAATTAGAGGATATGCTGCGCGGTGTTGATGACTTGCAATTATTTACAAAAAAATCTTTGGCCTTTTTTGCCAAACACTTTAAAACACTTATTGGGCTTTTTTACCAAATAACGAATGATCATAAGGTTAAGCTTATTAACACTTATGGTATTGACGCTGAGCAAAAGGCCCATATCAAGCAACCAATATTGGTTGATGATATCGCTCAACAGCGAGAGGTGACTATTATTGAAACATTGCCAAGTAATTATTTTTATATTAGTTCAGGCAGTGGTCAGGCCTTACCTGAGCAAGTCCTGTTTATTCCTTTGATATATCAAGGGACTATCTCCGGCGTTTTAGAGCTTGGTTGTCTACATAAACTCTCAGGTGAACAATTACAGCATTTGGAGCTGTTAAGTAATAATTTAGTCATTGGGTTGAACATGGTAATTGCAAAACAAGAGCTGCAAACATTACTGGTAAAAACCAAACAGCAGCATCAACAGTTATTGAAACAGGAAGAAAGCTTACGCCAATCTAATGAAGAATTAGAGTCCCAGGCAAAACAGCTTAAAAAATCTGAAGAAAAATTGCGAAACAGTAATGAAGACCTGCAACTTAAGATGCAATTAATCGAACAGCAAAAAGAAGAAATCATCCAAAAATCCAAGGAAATTGAAAGGACAAGTCGTTATAAGTCTGAATTCTTAGCCAACATGTCACATGAGCTTAGAACGCCATTAAACAGCCTTTTAATCCTGGCACAAAGTTTTATGGAAAACAAACAGGGAAATTTAACGAAAACTCAACAACAAGAAGCACGTATCATTTATGAAGCAGGCAATGATTTGCTCGCTTTAATCAATGACATCTTGGATATTTCCAAGGTTGAAGCTGGAAAACTAGCGGTTGAAATAACTCAAGTCTCATTAAAAGAGGTGATCAAGTCAATAGACCAGCATTTTACCCCGCAGGCCAAAAATAAGAACCTTACCTTCACAATTGATTATGATGAAACGATGCATAATGTTGTGTTTGAGTCTGATAAAACACGATTGATGCAGATTTTAAAAAATCTGTTATCCAACGCATTTAAATTTACCGAAAAAGGCTCGGTAAAACTCATCATTACCACGACAACCAAACAAATTCACTTTCAAGTAACTGACACAGGCATCGGAATTGAAAAGAGTAAACAAAAATTAGTCTTTGATGAGTTTCACCAAGAAGATGGTTCTATTAGTCGAAAATTTGGTGGAACTGGGCTTGGTCTATCTATTTCACAAAAGCTTGCGCATTTATTAAAAGGAAAGATTACACTAAAAAGCAAAAAAGGCATCGGTAGTACATTTACGCTAAGTTTACCTAAAAAGTCACATCAAGCCCAAGTAAAGAAAAAGACGGAAGATAGAAAAAACACACATGGTCTAAAAAGATCACAAAAACAGCTTAAAGCAATATCAACCACAGCATTACCCCCCAAGCTTGATCTTACAGACAAAGTAATTTTATTAGTAGATGATGATTTACGCAATACGTTTGCATTATCCAGAAGCTTAGAATCACAAGGAATGAAAGTCATTATTGCAGATAATGGTGAGCTTGCCTTAGAAAAGCTCCAACAAAGTGAAAAGATTGACCTTGTTATTATGGACATCATGATGCCGGTTATGGATGGGTTTACCGCCATAAAAAAAATCAGAGAAATAGCCAAATACCATGACCTTCCTATTATTGTACTTAGCGCAAAAACAACTGAGCAAGACAAGCAAAAATCATTCGCTGCAGGCGCTGATGACTATATGAGCAAACCTGTTGATATTAATGATTTATTGGCACTTATTTCTCATTGGACGCACCGATCAGAAAAAGCTTAAATATGGAACCTACATAATGCAAGATAATAAAGACATCCCCAAGGCAAAAATTCTTATTGTGGATGATAATGAAAAAAACTTGTATGCCATGGAAAGTGTACTGAAATCAGTTCATGCTAACATCTATCTTGCCAGCGATGGAAAAGAAGCTTTAAAGCTTGTCTTAAGACATGATTTTGCCTTGATTTTCCTGGATGTCCAAATGCCGGAAATGGATGGTTATGAGGTTGCTAAATGCCTTAAACAAAACCAATCAAGCCACAATATACCTATCATATTTGTCACTGCCATATCCTATCAACAAAAAAATATCCTAGAAGGCTATCAATCTGGTGGCGTAGATTACTTAATGAAACCAATTGAGCCGAGCATCTTAATTGCAAAAACCAATATTTTCATTCAACTTTATGAAAGTAAAGCCAAACTTAAAGAGACCATTAGCAAACTCAATCAAATTGCCAGCACAGATCCACTAACAGGCTTGCCTAATCGTAATCAGTTTAATTTATTCTTTAATAAACTTTTAGCCATGCATCAGCGTCATAATCACCAGTTTGCACTTTTACTACTGGATCTGGATAACTTTAAGGCTGTGAATGATTTACATGGGCATGATACAGGAGATAAATTACTTATAGCCGTTGCAAAACGCTTAATGGCTTGTGTACGTCAATCAGATCACGTTGCCCGTATCGGTGGCGATGAATATACTATCTTGCTCCCGCAAATTCAAAACGTTAATGATGTAAATACCGTCGCCAAAAATCTTCTTCACAGTTTTGCAAAATCTTTTGTTATTAATAAACATCCATTTAAAATAACCACAAGCATTGGTATTGCTTTTTATCCACATGCAGGTCGCAGCACAGAAGGTATTTTCAAAGCAGCAGATATCGCCCTTTATAAAGCAAAAGAGCAAGGGAGAAACTGTTTCATTCACTTCAGTGGCCCATTAAATAAAATTTATCAGCGACAATTACGCATCGAACGTGATCTACCCCAGGCCATTCAGAACAAAGAGATTTCTATAAGCTATCAACCGCGTCATGATCTACAAACAAACAAGATAACAGGCGCAGAGATCCTTGCACGATGGCACCACCCCAAACTTGGAAATATTTCACCTGTTGAGTTTATTAATATAGCAGAAACATCTGGACATATTTATACACTAGGCTGCCAGATAATTAATGAGGCCTTTGACCAGATTGCAAAATGGCAAAAGAAGTTTGGTAAACTTTTTTTACATTTTTCATTCAATTTATCTGTGCACCAATTATTCGATATGCAATTTCACCATGATCTACAGTCGTTAGCAGATCAATATAATATCAACCTGCATGATATTGAGATTGAATTGACTGAATCAGTGTTTTCCAGCGATGTTGAAAAACTAGATGCAATGTTACAAAATCTACATCAACTAGGTGTTCGCTGCTCAATTGATGACTTTGGCACAGGCTATTCATGCATTTCAAGGTTAAAACTTCTGCCTATTCAGATACTAAAAATTGATCAATCCTTTATTCAACATATCCATAAATCATCTGATGATGATGCCATCATAAAAGCAATTATTGCATTAGCCACGTCATTAAAATTCCGTATTATTGCAGAAGGTATCGAGAATAAAGAACAACTGTTATTCCTACAAAAACATGGCTGCCATGAAGCACAAGGCTATTATTATGCAAAGCCATTAATTGCATCTGAATTTGAAAATTACTATCAAAAGCAGATTAAACGATAAACATACAAGAACTTCATTACTCATAATAATGAATACAATGATATGTCGGCGATGATGCATACGCGGCCTTTGCCGCTTGTGATGCTGTTTTCATGAGCGTTGGTATGGTATCTGATATCTCAGGGTAGCTGCTAACGCCAATGCTCATAACCATTGTCTCCAAGCTATCTGGTATCATCTGATCTGATAACTGCTCTAATAACCGATCAAGAATCTCTCTTAAATCGCTACTATCCATCAAATGAATCAAGGCAATATATAAAAACCCTTGATGACAATATAACAGATCCATTTCTCGTAAGTGTTTATAGAGGATGTCTTTAATGCCGATTAAAGCAGGCGAACCTACCTTACAAATATTACTATTCTTCGTCCCATGCGGATATAAAGCTGCAATAGCAAAATGACTTCCCAGACGCTTTGTTAAACTTAAGGCGCATTTGGATGCTTTGATAAACTCATTTTGAGTTTCACAAATAATCATATCGATACCTTTTATACTTTTTCATGTGACGGTTTCACAAAAAGCTTTATTTAACAGTATAATCCAATTTAGCCAAATCATTATTGAATCTTGGTATAAAATAAAATCACATTTATCGACAGACTTTAAATGAGCGCCTATACTTAGTTTTAAAGTTAGGATATGCCATGAACGGGATTTATGACGGATCATTATCACATTGCAGTCATACAAAATGATGATTATCTAGAACTTGAAAAAGGCAGCAATCACTCAGTGTCCTATTTTACAAGCGAAAGTCTTCAGGATTTAAATCTGCATGATATCGACATCATGATTCTTACATTAGATGCACAACAACAAGTAGTACAACAACTCCAGTGTGTCAGAAGTAGTGAAGATAAAGATATTTTCCTGATGCCTGTTTTTACAGCACAAGATAAGTTTGAATATTTATATGATGGTATTTATGACAACATAGATACATTACTAAAATTTTGTCGCACGATTAACGAAAAAAAAGCACAGATCACAAACATACAAGCCAGCTGGCAGGCAAGGTGTTTTGCTTATTTTTATACACGGGCAGCCTATAAAAATATGGATGTCAGCAAAGATTGGCATAATGCTTATCTTTATTATTATCCCGTCATTGAACTATTTAACCAGGATAATAGCAATATATCTTTGTGGCTTGATGAGATAAGGCATAATAAAATTATCCAAAGGGATAAACATATTGCTGCTTTTTTTTGTTGCAACCAGTGTTATGCAGCTCACCTTGAATTTTCAGAACATTGCCCGAAATGCAAAAGCTTTCATATTGAAACAGTTGAATTTATCCACTGCTTTCACTGCGGGAACACTGATCTTGAAAAAAAGTTCATGCTTAATAATCAATTACGATGTCCGCAATGCCATAGCAAACTTAAACAGTTTGGTATTGAGTATGATCGCCCACTTGAAAGCTATTTATGTCAGGAATGTCAACATAAGTTTTCTGAAACCGAAGCTGTTGCGGCTTGCATGCTGTGTGGCCATAAGCATCAAACACATGAACTGGCAAAACAAAGTATCTACAACTATAAGCTCACAGAAACAGGCAAACGGTATATTCAATATGATACAGATTATAGTTTACAGGTATTTGACGAAATCAATTATCTAAAGCCTGAGTTTTTCTATGCCTTCATTGAGTGGAGTGCAAAGATGTATCATCGTAATAAGGATTATCAGTTCTCACTTATTATGATTAAAGCCCCCAAGGCATTACACCGCAGGCAACAAAGTTTTTAGCAAAGAAACTCAGAGATATCCTAAGAAAAACTGACATGCTGACAAGAATCCATACTTATTTTATTTGGATATGGCTACCAAACACGGCAATACAAGGCATGAAAACAGTTGAAGAATTAATTAGCAAAGAAATAAACAGCATGCCAAAACCACATGAATTCACCGTCAAAAGCTATACTGCAAAAGAATTAATACCCTTTGACAATGCTCAACAGCTATTAGCCACATTTATGAGCGAGGCAACCTAATGGAAATCATCACCAATGCCTACTATTTTATTATTACCGCTTATCAGACACCAAAAGACTTTTTGCTATTTTACTTCCCTATCATATTATTGATTGAGCTTCCCATATATATTATTATCATTCTAGGCGCGCTTAATTATGCACTTAAATCGGCCTTTAGCAGGAAAAGAACCCTTTTATATCAACCCAAAGTAAGCTGCATCGTTGCCTGTTACAACGAAGAAAAAGCGCTGATTTTTGTGGTCAACACACTAAAAGAGCAACTTTATCGAGGCCATGTTGAAATTGTGCTTGTGCTTGATGGTGCAAATACCAATCCTGCTACCAAAGCTATCGCACAACAATGCCAAAAAAATTTTACCACCACAGATAAACGCACATTAAAAGTCATTGAAAAAAAAACACGAGGAGGACATGCCTCATCCATTAATCTAGGCATTAAATTTTGCACAGGTGAGTTAGTGATTAAACTTGATGGCGATTGTATTTGTGATAATGACATGGTGCAGCATATGGTTAATGTATTCCAAGACAAAGATGTTATTGCAAGTACCGGTGTTCTTCGTGTTAGCAATGTAAAAGAAAATTTTCTGACACGTTTTCAAGCAATTGAGTACTTAATAGGTATTCAACTTGCCCGTTTAAGTTTTAACCAGTTTAATTATATCAACTTAATTTCTTCTGCTTTTGCGGGTTTTAATAAACGCTTTATACAACATACAACAGGTTGGCATAATGGTTCAGCCGAAGATCTAGATATTACCATAAGATTACAAGGCTATTTAGCAAAACATAAAAATTTAAAAATTAAACATTGTGCAAAAGGCATCGTACACACAAAGGCTCCATCAACAATCAAAAAATTATTTAAGCAACGTCTGCGTTGGGATGGCGATTTATACTATATCTATATAAGTCGCCACAAACAAAAAATTTCACCTGGTCTTCTTCGGTTACCTACGTTTATTTTTATATTATGGTCTGGTTTGATTATGCATATGGTCTTACCTTTTTTAATTATTTTCAGTTTTGTCTATCTTGCGCTCTTCTATCATTTATCTTTTATAGCCGTTGTATTTTTACTTACCTATTTATATTACTTAGTAATCAACACGTTGCTTTATTCCATTTTTATTGTATTTGTCTCAGAGCGTAAGAAAAGTGACCTGGGTTACTTCCCTCTTTTGGTTTTTATGCCATTTTATATGGCTATAGTAAAAGTTATTGCATGCATTGCGCTTTTAGCAGAGATACTCATTAAATCACACAAAGACAGTACCATGGCACCAAGCTGGATAAACAGAAAAGTTAAATAAAGGTTATTACAGATGTCATTGCATTTCAAAAAACCACAAAAAAGCAGGCAAAGCAATAATGTCAATTACCAGCATAAGAAAAACATTTCAAAATGGCGCTGGTATTTTATTGTTATTATTATACTAAGTCCATTGATTTACTTAGCCTGGGTGCTTATCAACACACACTGGTTTATCACCGCTAAAGGAGTCCTTCAGTTTGATGTCTACACAATAAGAGCCCCAGAGAGTGCTTATATCAAAAACATGTATGTTTCACTGGGTGATACTGTTGCACCACAACAAACATTAGTGATACTTTCTTCGCCATCATTAGAAAAGGAATTTCAACTGATAAAAACACAGCTATCCAAGTTAAAAGAATCCAAAGCTTTATTTCAGAATAAAAAACAGTTAGCGTATCTAAAAAAATTAAGGCAAAAAGCACAGCAGTTTGTCGATGATAGCGGAGATTATTATCAACGTCTGCAAAAGTATCACAATAGAGGTATGCTTTCTATTTTAGATCTACAAAAAGCTTATAATGATTTGCATGAAGCAAGACAATCATTGATTAATATTGATAACTTAATCGCTCAAAATCAAAGTACTTATAAACGTGATACAGAAAATAGTTATTTGCAAGACATCAGAGCCCTTGAGGTAAGGCTGAAAACCCTGGAAACAAAATTAGAAAAATTAACCATCCAGTGGCCACAAAAAGCCTTCATCCAACAGATTTATGCAAAGCAAGGTGAATTTGTTATGAAAGGGCAGGCCCTTATGATGCTATCAACAAGAAATAATCTGCATATTAGAGCATACCTTGATGCCAAATATTTGCCCTATGTCTATGCTGAGAAAAAAGTTACTATTTACTTCCCAGATAATAAAAAATTTGCCGGGGAAATCACCCAGACACCAACCTTCTCACACATTGATAATACACAGGTAAATATATTCAAATCGCAAGATAGAAAAATCATTTTGATTGTCAAGCCAACCGAAAAAATTCCCAAGGGCTATCAGATATATGGTCTTCCTGTTTTCATTGATATTGATCGAAGCTAAACCAGCACATTTTCATAAAATTATGTGCAAAACAAATACAATCTGTTTGAAAAAAATTGCTTTTTCAGTTAGAATAGCTGGCACCTTTTAGGCCGGATTGAATTACATTCCAGTGAGTGATTCAATTTGATGTACAACCAGACACTGGGAATTTAGATAATTTGGAAAAAAACATGACAGAAAATTTTAAAGAACTCTTTGAAGCGTCGTTACAAGAAACTGAAATGCGTGTTGGCAAAATCATCAAAGCAACTGTTGTTGCAATTGATAGAGAATTTGCCTGGGTTGATGCAGGTTTAAAATCTGAATCAATCGTTCCTTTAGATCAGTTTAAAAACGATCAAGGTGAAGTTGAAGTTGCTGTTGGCGATGAAATTGATGTAGTTCTTGATGCCTTAGATAACAGTTTTGGTGAAACAAGACTTTCACGTGATAAAGCCAAGCGTATCGAAGCGTGGAGCGCATTAGAGCAAGCATGTGAAACACAAGAAACTGTACTAGGACGTATCACAAATCATGTTCGTGGTGGTTACACCGTTGAAGTCAAAGGCTTGCGTGCATTCTTACCAGGCTCACTGGTTGATGTTCGCCCACTACGTGATGTATCACACTTAGAAGATAAAGATATTGATCTTAAAATCGTTAAGCTTGATGCAAAACGCAACAATATTGTTGTTTCACGCCGCGCAGTCATCGAAGCTGAAACGCAAGAAGATCGTGACGCATTATTTGAGAAGTTAAGTGAAGGCGCTGTTGTTAAGGGTGTTGTTAAAAACATCACTGACTTTGGTGCATTTATTGATCTTGGTGGCGTTGACGGCCTTCTTCATATCACAGATATGTCTTGGAGCCGCATCAAACACCCAAGTGACATGCTTGCTTTAGGTGATGAAATCGATGTGAAAATTATTAAATTTGACAATGACAAAGGCCGTATTTCATTAGGCATTAAACAGCTTGGTGAAGATCCTTGGGCAAACGTTGCTGAAGAGTTGGCTGTTGGCACCAAGCTTATGGGCACTGTCACAAACATCACAGACTATGGCTGCTTTGTTAAGCTTAAAGAAGGTATTGAAGGCCTTGTACATACTTCAGAGATGGATTGGACAAACAAAAATGCCAACCCGCACAAGATCGTTACACTTGGCCAAGAAGTTGAAGTCATGGTATTAGAAGTTGATGCAGCGCGTCATCGAATTTCTCTTGGTATGAAGCAATGTCAGATCAACCCATGGAAAGCATTTGCTGATAAGCACCAACCAGGTGACAAAGTAACTGGTAAGATCCGTTCTATCACTGACTTTGGTATCTTTATTGGTCTTGAAGGCAATATCGATGGTCTTGTTCATATTTCTGATGCTGCCTGGAATAAGCCTGAAGAAGTGGTTAAACAGTTCAAGAAAGGCGAAGATGTTGAAGCGGTTATGCTATCTGTTGACATTGAGCGTGAACGTATCGCGCTTGGCATAAAACAGTTATCTGAAGACCCATTCACACAATTTACTGCTGCTAATGAAAAAGGCGCTAAAGTAAAAGGTGTGATTACCAATGTTCAACAAAATGGTGCAACAGTTGCGTTAACACCAGAAGTTGAAGGCTTTATTCGTGTTGCAGATATCGCTCGTGAACATACTGAAGATGCGCGTCATATCCTAAAAAATGGACAGGAGATTGAAGCACGCATAACCAATATTGATACTAAGCGTCGTAGCATTAACCTTTCAATCAAAGCACTTGATGAAGATGTCGAGAAGTCTGCTAAAGCTAACTATAAAGCTGAGCAAATGGCACCAACAACTATCGGTGACTTGATTAAAGAAAAGCTAAATAAATAAAAGCCAACGCCATATATTTAAGTGCATAAGCCAAGGTATATGGCAACCCTGATTTTCATATCACCTTTCTAACTAGTACCTTTTCCAT
>NZ_QLIT01000030.1 GCF_003574485.1 Facilibium subflavum | reverse complement strand
AGGCGTGATCAATGTGTGTTTAAGAGCAATAAATGATTATTACTTTTTAGGCTATGAGATTTTTTATTGGCGAACTCGAAATAAGATAGAAGTAGATTTTGTTCTTTACGGTAATAATGGTTTATATGCCTTTGAAGTTAAGAATAAACAAAAGTTGCAACCAAAGGACTTTAAGGGGTTGAAATTATTTTTGTCAGACTATCCCGTTGCCAGGTGCTATATGGTTTATGGCGGTGCAAGAAGATACTATGAGGGAGATGTTGAAGTTATACCAGTGCAAGAGGCGTTAGTTAATCTTGAGGCTATTCTTAAGCATTAAGGTAGGCTACACCGAAAAAACGGTAATATAATCAACAAGTTTTGGATAGTGTTTTTTACAAAAAGCCAAAAGATCCTTTTTAGTTGGCTGGACAGCAATAATTGTTTCACGATAAGCGCCATAGTGCATCTTGGGTAACTCATCATTATCGTTTAAGTGTTTTTTATCATTTTTGATAAATTTAGCCGTATATGCCTTTTCAAATACCGCTCTTTCATTGTGTTTTTTTGCATATTCCAGTGCCTTGTGTGGAAATTCGCCTTCATCAAGCGCATTTTTAATGCTATAGGTCACAACGTCTTTCACCGATGCGGTTTGTGGTGGGTTTGATAAGTCATCACCAATGGTGTGTTTGGCATAGATACCATCTAACGCTTTAATATGGTTGTACTCATCCTTGATTGAACGCTTGATATTTGAGCCAAAATAAATGCTGTTAGCACTAAAAAAACCATCATAGACGATATGACCTAGAAATGGCAGTAGGATGAAGTATGTCTGATAAGGCAGGCAGTCTGATGGCAGGTAATCTGCCAAGCTGTGTGTGATGCCTTTAATGCCATATAGTCTGTTGTCTTGTTTTGGTGAAGGGGGTGCCATCACAACAGAGTAATCACGTAAGTGTCTGACAAGAAAGCCACTGGTGATGAGTTTGCCTTTCCATTGATGAACAACCGCTAAGTCTTTTTCTGTTAAATCATAAGGGTTTTCATCGCAAAATTGTTTAATATGCGCGGTGTCGTACATTTTTTCCCTGATTGCAGGGATTACGTTTTGTAGCGCATCGTTATCTAAACTCTGAAAGTCTTCAACTTTTTTAAACTTGGCGCTTATGTTATATTTTTGATTCGTGAAATGCATCAGTGAGCGGTGAAGTTTAAAGAAGTATTCTGCTTCATGTGGTAACAGTTGGCTCATTGCTGTCATCCTTAAATGTTTTTTTTAGATATTAACTGATGTCAGCGTTTTATCCAAGGTTGTTTTTCCTGGTTTTACAATGAATGTGGCTATTTTAACGTTCTACACAGGAGTTAAACACCTCTCACTTGTTGTATGCGTGTTGTTTATCACGATGATTTTTTTACAATTACGTACTTGAGCTAGAGGCTAAAAGTGGTTATGATTAGCGGCAGCTGTATTGGAAAGAAAATGTTGAATTAAAAAAATTAAAAATGTTGAGTAATGAAAGCATAATGAATGATGGAAATTTTTGGTTTAATTAAACAAAAAGAAAATAGAAAGCTTGAGTTTAAAGTGGAACTTCCCGCTGCGGATAAGCTTGCAAAAACGGCATGTGCTTTTTCAAATTCACAAGGCGGATATTTGATTATTGGTGTTGATGATAAGAGTAACGTGATTGGCATAGACCCAGATAAAGTGGTTGAATCTGAAGAATATTTAACAAGTGTTATCTACGATCACTGTTACCCGCTGATTATCCCAGAAATTTATACTTACACCACACAAGATAAGGTGCTTTTGATTTGTCAATTTTACTCGTCTTCGCAGAAGCCACATTATGTAAAGCGTAAAGGCAAATTGAATGGCACTTACATTAGGCTTGGCTCTAGTAATAGACTAGCATCTGAAGAAACATTAATCTCGCTTGAGAGAGAAAAGCGTAACTTACATTTTGATAGTCTGGTGAATTACGATATTGAAGTGACGGAAGCTCAAGCGCATCAACTATTCAGTAATTTGACACATCGTTTAAATGAGAAAGCTTCACTATCCCTGTATGAAAAATTAAAACTGATTTGCGATGAAAGAGGTAAATATTTTCTCACGAATCTTGGTATTATTTTTTCTAATAAAAAACAAATTTTTTTTCCTTATGCAAAAATTGAGTGCGCACGTTTTAAGGGGGTTGAAACCAAGGTTTTTCTTGATCAAGCAACTTATGATTGTGATATTGTTGAAGCTGTTGAAAGCGCGATGGAATTTATTAAGCGCAACATTCGACTTGGAGCAACGATTGGTGAAGTCTATCGTGAAAATAGGTGGGAATATCCGTTATTAGCGTTGCGCGAAGTGTTAATTAATGCTATCTTGCATCGAGATTATTCGATATCAGGCAGTGATATTAAAGTGGCTATCTTTGATGACATGTTGGAGATCACAAGCCCTGGCGTTTTAATGATTGATAAAGAAAAACTTGGGTTTGGATATAGTGAGTTAAGAAATCCACACTTAGGTGTATTGCTTAAGCGCTTAGAGGTAATTGAACAATGGGGTACTGGGTTTAGTAAAATTCATTCTATCGTACAAGGCTATCCAGAGCTTACTGTTGAGATTGATGATGAATCGAGCTTTGTTCAGGTGAAATTTATTAAAAATAAGTCTAGCCAAGAAACCGCCCAAGAAACCGCCCAAGAAACCGCCCAAGAAACCGCCCAAGAAAATACAAAAGAAATGGTATTGGAACTTTTGAGGCAGAACCCAAAATATACAAAATCGGATTTAATGCGAATTTTGGCTAAGGCAGATGGGACGATTAAAGAGCATATGGCAAACCTAAAGAAAGAAGGCAAGCTTAAAAGGATTGGTGGTACTAAGTCAGGATATTGGCAGGTATTGGATGGGTGAGTAAGAAGGTTGAATTAAAAATTGGAAATAAGAGTAAAGTGAATAGAAAAATATACCCTGTTATTCTCTCTGGAGGTTCGGGTTCAAGGTTATGGCCGCTTTCGCGTGAAAAATCACCAAAGCAGTTTATACCACTTTTGAATGATAAAAACTTGTTGCAGAATACTTGTATGCGCTTTCACGATAAAGACTTATTTCATGCCCCTGTTATTGTATGTAATGAAGATCATCGTTTTCAAGTGGCAGAGTCTTTGCGTAATTTAGAACTCAATGCTGGCGCTATTATATTAGAGCCATGTGCTCGAAATACTGCGCCTGCAATCACGCTTGCAGCATTGGCAGTGATGGAAGAAGATGAAGGAGGCGTTATGTTGGTTTCCCCGTCGGACCATTATATCAGCAATTTCTCAGAAATTACTGATATAATGCAAAGCTTTAATGTAGAAGATGATTGGCTTTATGCTTTTGGTATAAAGCCAGAATCAGCAAAAATAGGTTATAAGTTAAGGCAGGAGAAATCTACAGGAAAATGTGTCCACTAACTTAGAGGCTTGTTTTAAAAGTAGAAGGAAAACTAAAAATTATGAATAGAATAACAGCGCTGCTACCAATGAAAGGAAACTCTGAGAGAGTTCCAAATAAGAATTTAAAATTTTTTGATGGTGCTCCGTTATATCATGCAATTTTGAATAAACTTTTGAAAAGTAAATATATTGAGCGAGTGGTCATAGATACGGATAGCCCTGCGATTATAGCAGATATTAAATCTAACTACTCGGAGCAACAAGTTGAAATTATTGAGCGTCCTTTAGAATTAGTTGGCGATTATGTCTCAATGAATAAAATCATAGCATATGACTTGTCAATCCTAAAAGGAGAATACTTTATTCAGACGCATAGCACCAATCCATTGATAAAAATACAAACAATAGATAGTGCAATTCATTATTTCTTTGAGAACCTTAATACAAGTGACTCTATTTTTTCAGTAACTAAATTACAGACACGCCTTTATGACAAACACGCAAAACCCATAAATCATAATCCAGAAGAGTTAAGAAGAACACAGGATTTAGAACCATTATATGAAGAGAATTCCAATTTTTATATTTTCTCTCGAGATTCTTTTTTGAAAGCAGGAAGTAAACGGATTGGTTTAAAAGCTAATATGTTTGAGGTAGGCAAGTTGGAGGCCATAGATATTGATGAGCCAGAGGACTTTCTTCTGGCTGAGTTCATGTATATAAATCTAAAGGAAAAGTAATGTCTTTGAAAAAAAAGTTACAACAAAACCAGTTAAGCATTGGCTCGTGGCTGACAATAAACCATATTTCTGTTGTCGAGATTATGTCAACAGCGGGTTTTGAGTGGCTTGCTATCGACTTGGAGCATGCAGCAATTGATATTCACTCTGCTTTTGAGCTAATTACAGCTATTCAGGCAAATGGAATGAAAGCTTTAGTCAGAGTTGGTAAAAATGAAGAGGTTATTATAAAAAGGGTCTTGGATGCTGGTGCTGATGGTGTTATTGTGCCAATGGTCAACAGTGTGGAGTGTGCAAAAAAGGCAGTCAGCTTTGCTAAGTACCCTCCATTGGGTACGAGAGGCGTGGGGCTGTCGCGCGCTCAAAGGTATGGTATTGGATTTGATGAATATGTTGATTGGCAAAACAATGAGCTTGTGATTGTAGTGCAGATTGAGCATATTAATGCTGTGAATTGTATTGAAGGTATTATGAAAGTAGAGGGTGTCGATGCTTGTATTATAGGCCCTTATGATTTATCAGCTTCAATGGGGATGCCTGGTAAATATGAACAGTTGGAGGTTAGAGAAGCAATAGATAAAGTTCTAGCAGTAGCAAAAAAGATGAATTTCCCAGCAGGGTTTCATGTAATAGAAAGTGATCCTGTTAAACTGCAGGCAAAAATCAAGGATGGTTGCACATTTCTTGCTTATAGCTTGGACTTTATGTTTTTGGGTGGTGCTGCGCGACAGGGAATGCGATGTATCAAGGGAGTATTTTAGTTGTGAAAGTGTATATATCAACAGATCCTTTTTCAAAGACGTCTACAGAGCCTGAGAAGCTATTACGTT
Organism: Facilibium subflavum; assembly: GCF_003574485.1. GTDB lineage: Bacteria > Pseudomonadota > Gammaproteobacteria > Francisellales > Francisellaceae > Facilibium > Facilibium subflavum. Next base: position 15,434 of record NZ_QLIT01000030.1, on the reverse strand, counting down.
ACAATGGTTTTGACGTGCGAAAAAATAACTTTGGCCGAAAGATTACATCGAATGAATTAGCTCGAGAAATACAAGATGCCGATATTTTAATTGCAGGCACAGAGAAAATTACGGAAGAAGTCTTTTTAAATGCGCCAAACTTGAAACTCATTTCTCGTGTGGGTATTGGCCTTGATGGCATAGATTTTGCGTTGTGTGAAAAATATAATATCAGAGTAGCCTACACGCCTGATGCCCCAACCGTAGCGGTTGCTGAGCTATGCGTTGGGCTGATTTTAGATATGGCAAGAAAGATTACAGTCACTAATAATAATATGAAGACGCACCAGTTGTGGCGACGCCATATGGGAATGTTGCTAAATAATAAAACAGTAGGTATTATTGGCTTGGGTCGTATTGGCAAGACTCTGGTTCACTTGTTATCTTCTTTTAATGTCAAATTTTTAGTGTATGATTTAGAACCAGACTATGCCTTTGTTAAGATTAACCGTATCCAGTTGGCTTCTAAGGCTGAAGTGCTAAAGTATAGTGATGTTATCTCACTTAATATACCTCTTGATGAGCATACAGAAGGATATATATCAGCGCCTGAGCTTGAATTAGTGAAAAGTGACGTGATGATAGTGAATACTGCTAGAGGTGGTATTATTGATGAAGGTGGCTTGTATGAATTTTTGAAAGAGAACCCAGAAGCTCAAGCGGCTATAGATGTGTTTGAACAGGAGCCTTATCAAGGCCCTTTACTCTCATTAGAGAATTGCTTGTTAACCTGTCATATGGGAGCAAGCACACAGGATAGTCGAACAGACATGGAAATTGGTGCTGTTGATGCTGCAATTAAATTTAGTCAGCAATTGCCAATAAAAAATGAAGTTTTATTTTAGTTATTGGTGAGCTTAGTGGTAAAGATAAAGAATATCATTTTTGATTTTGATGGGGTCATACTAGACTCTATTCCAGTGAAAACGGAAGCTTTTAGGCAACTTTTTTCGAAATATCCTGTAGATAAGGTTGAAGAGCTATTGGACTATCATCAGAAAAATGGTGGTGTTTCTCGCTATAAAAAGGTCAGGTATTTTTTTGAAGTTATTATGCAGCAAGAAATTAGCAATGAAGCTATCCAGGAGTTCTGCCAGCATTATTCAAGATTAACTAAGGAAGAGCTTGCTTCAAAAAAATACTTGATTTTAGATGCAATTGATTTTATTTCTGAAAATTTTGAGCGCTATAACATCCATATTGCTTCTGGGGCAGATCACGATGACTTGCTCTATATTTGTGATACTTTAGGTATTTCTAAATATTTTCGTTCTATATACGGCTCACCCAGGGCTAAGAGTGAGATAATTAAACATATTTTGCATGAGAATCACTACAAAACTTGTGAAACTTGCCTAATTGGTGATTCTATTAATGATTTAGCAGCAGCTGAAGATAATAAGTTAAAGTTTTTTGCTTATAATCAAAGTGATAGCTTATTATTTTATGCTAATATAATTCCAAAATTAAAAGGGTATTATTTTGGTTAAGCGGCTATGGCAGTCTCCAACACTAATGACTTGGGGGAATTTGTTTGCTAAATCATCAAGCTTAATTTTATTGTTACCGCTTATTCTGAGTCATTTCAACTCAAAGGACATAGTGGTGTGGTATCTATATAGCTCAATTATTAGCTTTCAATTGCTATTGGATTTTGGCTTTACACCCACTTTTACAAGACTGGTTAGTTATTCCATGTCTGGTGCAAGTATTAAGCAAATATGTAACATGAGCACTACTGATGAAGCTACTCCAAATTATAGAAGTATTAATTGTATTTTTGAGGCTATAAAAAGTATTTATTTAAAGCTTTCTGTTGTTGGTTTTTTATTATTTGCTATATTTGGCTCTTGGTTGGCCGTGAAACCCTTAAATAATTCCTCTTTTGTTATGAGTTCCTGGGTTGGGTGGTTTTTTGTGTTGATTGTTGCGTCAATATCGCTTTATGGGAATGCCTATGTTGCATTATTACAAGGGATGAATAAAGTTTCTTGGGTGCAGCGGTGTCAAATGTTTTGCTCAACAGCAGCTATTATAAGCTCTGCATTGATGCTTGTGTTGTTTAAATCGTTATTGATAACTGTTTTTACTTTTTATCTATGGAATATTTTTAATGTTATAATTAACTTCATAGAAAAGCAGAAAGTATTATCACATCAAAATTTTGCTTTTATTAAGACTACTTTTGCAACTAGGATGTCTAAAAAATTAAAAAAAGATATTATTTTGCCGACTGCTTGGCGTAGTGGGGTTGGTGTTATTTTTTCTTTGGGTCTGATCCAACTAAGTGGCATTGTTTTTGCTAGGTTAGCTGAAGCGAAGTTAGCAGCTGTTTATATGTTATCATTACAACTAATAAGGGCTTGTAGCAGTTTTTCTCAAGCACCATTTTATTCTAAGTTACCAGTTTTTGCTAAGTGGTACATGAATAAATCGAGTAGAGCTAGTATTTTTCCACTAGCGCAAAAAAGGATGCTTTATTCATATTGTGTTTTTATTGGTCTTTTTTTCTTTCTAGCTTTATTTGGGCAAAAACTTATGCTACTGATTCATTCTAGTGTTCAATTTCCCAATATGCCCGTTTGGGTGGCTTTTGGGCTCGCTTTTTTGTTGGAGCGTTTTGGGGCAATGCATCTGCAAATATATACATTGACAAATCATATTATCTGGCATATTGCAAATGGTGTTACTGGGGCTTTAATGATAATTATAGCTGTTTGTTTATTTTTAATTTTTAAAGTTTCTTTGCTATCATTCCCAGTGGCAATGCTATGTTCGTATTTGATTTTTTATACGCCTTATGTGGTGTTAAAAAGTTATAAGGCGTTTAATAAAAGATTTTTCGATGCAGAGAAAAAGGCTTTCTTGCCAGCATTGGTTATATTGCTTTTTTTATTATTAGTTTTGTTTTTATTGAAAGAGGTATAAGTTTGAATAATGTAATCAAAAGTTCATTAGCCTATAGAGGCGTTAGATACTACCTGAGAAAGTTAAAAGAATCATATATTACTTCAATATGGGGTAAGCCTAGAAGTGAATTCATGCGCCAAAACAAAAAAAAGCTTGCCGCGCTTAAAAATAAGCATTTAAACCAGCCATGTATTATTATTGGTGGTGGGCCTAGCATTAATAAAATGGACTTGAATCGCTTTAAAGATATGGTTACGATTGCTTGTAATGGTTTCTACTTGAAAATGGAGGAGCTGGATTTTATTCCAACGTACTATACTGTTGAGGATCATTTGCCAGCGACTGACAATAAATTAGAGATAATGTCTTTGAAGGAAACGATAAAAGTAATCCCCTATGACTTAAAACATATCATTAAGCCTGATAATGACACGGTTTACATAAATTTTTTGCGCTCATATATGCGTCCCAAAAATGAGCACTTTCCTTTGTTTGGTGATGAGTTCGAAAAAAAGTCTTACTGGGGAGGGACTGTGTTATATATGAATATACAGTTGGCACATTATCTGGGCTGCAATCCTATTTATTTGATTGGTGTTGATCTTTCTTATAAAGTTCCAAATACTGTTAAAAAAGCAGGTGCTGTCCTGACATCAACAGAAGATGATATGAATCACTTTGATCCTCGCTATTTTGGTAAGGGGAAAAAATGGCACTTACCTGAGACTCAAAGGATGCAGCAAAGTTTTACCAAAGCCTATCATGAGCTGAAGAAGAGGAATGTTAAGTTAGTAAATGCAGGGGTTGATAGCCAATTGAAGGTTATACCAAAAGGGAAAGTAAAGTTTTGAGGTATTCAATTTATACATTTATTTTGTTATTGTCTTTGCTGGCAGGGACAATTTATAATGTTGACAATACATTAATTAGGATTATACTCCTATTCTTTTGGGGGATGCTCCCACTTTTGGCATTATGTCTAAATAGTCAACTGTTAATTCCAAGTTACTGTGTCAGACAGTTGTTTTATAGCATAATAGTCATTGTACTTTTGCTTACTTGTTGGTTAGTAACAACAGAATCATTTTCTTTTAACCTTAGTGGACCAGAGGCAGAGAGGTTTACGCCCTTATTGTATATATTTTATCCCATTGTCATGACACTATTCTATCAAATACAGAAGTCAGAATTAGCTTACAATGATAAGTTAGCAAGCAGATTGATAACAGTATTTTACATTATCTTGGTTTTTGTGTTAGTTATAGACATGTGTGTGCGATATTATTATGGACCGGAATATTTTCTGAACTACCATACACGTCACCAGGCTAAAACACTTGGTTTTTTTGCAACGACAAACGTAACTGGGCAGTTTATCTCCTTTTTATTTATTGTTTCTCTAGAGATTGGATTTAGATATAAAAAGACATTGCAGATTCTCTTACTTTTATTGCTTATTACAACGATGGCTCGTTCTGCGATGATAGCATTAACGGTTGTTTTTATTATGAAATTTTTATTACAAAAAGCAGTTACTCAAAAAGACATATTATTTAAAATAGCTGCCTTGTTTTTATGTTTTTGCGTCATTTTCTTTTTTCTAGCCGATCCGCTTCATTTAAGAAGTGATGGAAGCTTACAAAGTAAAATTGACTTCTTTAAGTCGGCACTACATATTTTTGACCATAGCACAGTTACGAATCATATTTTTGGTTATGGAAATTCTTATCAAACAATTACTAAAGTGCTAGACGTTAATGGTTGGTCTCCACATGTGTCAATTCTGAAAGCATATTTATACTATGGGCTTATTGGTGTTGGTATTTATATATTTATTCTTTTGCAATTTTATTTTGTAGATAAAAAGATGAAGTACCCTATATTAACGTATATCATTTTTAGTCTGGCAGGCGCTCCAATTTTTTGGCCAACTTTTGTAGTTGGTGTTATGTTATTAAAATTAAATCAGTGCCAAGTAGTGAGTAATGAAAGTGATTGTTAACTCTCCTTCTCGTGAAATAAAACGTGCCAATATATGTATCATTGGCTCTGGCATAGCAGGAGGGACGCTTGCTAAGCGGCTATATGATATGGGTGTTGGCTTTACTCTAATAGAAGCAGGTGGCTTGAAAAAAGGTCAGGCAAATGTAACTTACGAGTCGGTAGGCCGAGAGTTTGGCATTCGTAGTACGCGCTCTATTCAGCTAGGAGGGACCTCAAATTTATGGCATGGTGTCTTGGCACCATTAGATGAAATTGATTTCAAAAAGAGAAATTGGATCCCTAATAGTGGTTGGCCTATTGGTTTAAGTGACCTACAAAATGCTTATATAGAGGCTGGGAAAATCTTGGGCGTGCAGCAGCCTGAGTGTTTTAATAAAATAAACTTACCAAGCCAGTTAAAGGCTCAACTGGAATCCCTACCCTATAATAAGGAGTATTTGGCTAATAAACTTTTTCAACAACCAATTCCCGTAGTGAATTTTAAATCAGTTATAAGAAAAATTTGTGATAACTCAGACAAATTCCATTGTTATTTAAATATGACTGCTTTGGAGCTTATTTATCATGATGATAAAATTAAATTCCTTAAAATTGGGTGCCCTGATGGCAGTGTTACAACGATTGAAGCACAGCAGTTTATCGTTTGTGCTGGTGCGCTTGAAACGCCACGTTTGCTATTGAACTCAGGTATTAAAAACGATAATATAGGCAAATACCTAATGGATCACCCAATGGGGAACTTATGCCAGATGGAATTTCTACAACCTGAAACGTATCCTATTTACTCAGATACAAAACTAAGTTCTTCGGTTAAAATAAAATCAGGTTTTGAAATAACAAGACAAAAGCAGCAAGTACATAAATTGCCAAATCATAACTTCTATTTACGGCCTTCTTTTGTCAAGGGAATTAATAATGAGTCTGAAAAAATAAAACTCTCTTTATTGGCTCTCAAAGACGGAAAGCTTGGCTTCAAGGATATATGGAATGTTTTAACTTCTCCAAATGTTATTCGGCAGATATTAGTTTATAAATACTCTTTAAAAGTTAAGTTTAAATATGCGGATTTATTTTTTGTGACAGAGCAATTACCAAATCCAAATAGCACAGTGAGCTTATCAGAAAAGCGTGATTTATGGGGTTACCCTATTAGCAAGGTCAACTGGCAGTTAATGAAGGAAGATACTGATGGCCTTTACAAATGGTTTGAGCTTTTGTTGACAGAACTATTCCCAAAAGAATACTATTGTTTTACCCACAAGCTATCAGACTTTAATTGGGAAAAAATTTTCACCTCAGCCTGCCATCACTTGGGGACAACGCGCATGGGCAGGACCCCTGATGATGGGGTTGTAGATAGCAATTTAAAGGTTTTTGGGTTTTCTAATTTATATGTTTGTGACGGCTCTGTTTTTGCTACAGCAGGGAATGTGAATAGTAGTTATACCATAGCAGCATTAGCAGTAAGGTTAGCAAATTATCTAAGAGAGGTTATATGAAAATAGCAATCACCGGTGGAACTGGATTTATTGGTAGCCGGTTTTTAGATTTATATGCAAATGAGTTTGAGAAAGTTCATCTGCTTGCTCGAAATTGCCAAAGTAAGAACAATAAGCCAAAAAATATTGTTTGCTATGAGAGTTCATTAAGTAATTACGATAGTTTGAATCGTGCTTGTGAAGATGTTGATGCTGTTATTCACTGTGCGTTTGATCATTCTTATAAAGAAAATATTATAGGAATTTGCAATTTACTTAAAGCTTGTATGAACAATAAAGTTAAAAAGTTAATATATATAAGCAGCTATGTAGTGTATGACTATGAGCACTATGAGAAGATAAATGAGAATAGCTCACCAAGTTGTTTTTATGATCCATATACTCTTGAGAAGAAACGTATAGAAAGAGAACTTGAAAAGTATAAAAGTGAAAGTATTGATATTACTATCCTTCAGCCTACTATAGTGTTTGGTTTAGGAGGGGCTTGGACTCGTCAGGCCTTTTATTTTGCAAAATCGTCAGAAATCTTGTTGCCAAAAGCTGGTAATGGGGTTTGCAATGCCATTTACGTTGATGATGTTGCTAGTGCTATTAAATCTAGTATCTTTAAGTCAGGTGGTTTTAATAAATATCTTTTATCTGGTGAATCAGTTTCTTGGAAAGATTTTTATCAAAGCCATGCTAGATTGTTATCTAAATATACCGGTAAGGAGACTATGAGATTAACTACCGATAATGGTGCTGAGTTCAGTAATTCAAATTGGTTGAATATACTCTTGAAAATTTGGTTTAAGACTAGGTGCGGCTATGTATTGAACCTGCTAACTAACGTGGCCAAAAAAGTTCGTGGAAGAAAATACCAGTCAGTGTATTCTTTGTCAGATTTGAGAAAGTTTATTTTGTCAACGGAGACATTGCCTTCACAATCTACAATTGGGATGACAAGATGTGTGCATAGTTCGCTATCTGTTGCAGATACGACTAAAGCAGAACTGGATTTAGATTTTCAACCCAGATATGATTTTCAAAAGGGTGTTTTAAGAGTTCAAAAAGAATTAGAGAGGGTAATGGATGAGTGAGTTTTCTGTTTTAATGTCGCTTTATGACAAAGAGGATCCAAACAGTTATGCTGAATGTTTGCAAAGCTTGGTAGATCAAACTTTGCAGGCTACTGAAATTATCGTTGTTCATGATGGCCCCGTTAATGATGAGTTATTGACAATAGAAAAGAAGTTTGAAGAACGGCTACCTTTGCGTATTATTTGTTTAAAGACAAACCAAGGATTAGGAAATGCTCTAAATGAGGGTTTAAAACACTGTCAATACGACCTTATTTTACGAATGGATACTGATGATATTTGTGTTCCGGAGAGGTTTCAAAAGCAAGTGGCTTTTATGCTGAAAAATTCAGATATTGACATAGCAAGTGGTACTATTGAAGAGTTTGCGGATAACTATAATTTACCTTATGCAAGTAGAAAGCTGCCGCTTGAACACAATCAAATTGTTGAATTTTCAAAGTCAAGGTCTCCATTTAATCACATGGCAGTTGCTTATAGGAAAGAGTCTGTTGTAAAGGCTGGTAGTTATCAACACTTATTATATATGGAAGACTATTATTTATGGATTAGAATGATTTTATCTGGTTGCAGATGTGCTAATTTGATAGATACGCTTGTTTACGTTAGAGCAGGAAGAAATATGCTAGCGAAGCGAGGTGGCAAGCTATATGCCAAGAGTGAATTGTGTCTACTTAAATTTATGAGGCAACATAAATTTATTCCTTTTTTGAAATGGTTTAAGCTTGTTATGCTAAGAGTTCCTGTGAGATTATTACCAGTTTTTGTTAGAAAATATATTTATAACTATATAAGGGAAGAGAGACATAGTAAATGAACAAATCCTCATTCTTAACATTTATTATTGAGCTATTTATTTTTATTAGTTGCATGCTGTCTTTCATGCATTTTTGGAGCCTAAGTGAAGAAAGCCAGGTGTTTTTAATCGTTATATTTATTTTTAGCTGGCTTTTTCGTTATCAACGCTCAGTAATGCTATTAGAATATTACACGCATGTAATTGTCGTTACCGTTTTATTTTTATTTATTGTTACGGCTGTAACCGTTGTAATGCGCAAAGCATCTCATGTGTTTTTGGTTGGCAGTTGTGCGATTATCAGTTGGTTTTTTATTGTCAATATTGCTCGTTTTTGCATTATTCGTGCTTTTGGCCACCCTTATCGGGTATTAATCCATCCAGATTTATTAAATAAAGCGTGCATGAGTCATAAAGTTAAATTAGTGTCAAAGCCTAAAGTGACTCCACAAGATTTAAAGCGGGTGCATGCGATTGTTGTGGATCGAAAATATGCTTATCAGGATGACTGGGATTTATTAATTTTTCACGCTTCACAACATGATATTCCAGTGCTGACAATAGGTACCTATGAAGAGTTAATTGAGCAGCGCCTTTCTTTAGCACAATTAAATGAAAACTGGATGTATGCAGGCTTTTCTATACCTTTGTGGTATCGTTTGCTTAAAAATACGCTGGAGTTTATTTTAGCCTTATTATTACTACCATTACTAGGGCTTGTATTTGCCATTGTGGCATGCATTATCTTAATAACGATGGGGCGACCTGTGTTTTATACACAGTACCGAATAGGCATAAATGGTAAAGAGTTTAAAATTTATAAATTTAGATCAATGATAAAAGATTCTGAAAAAAATGGTGCGCAACTGGCTAAAACAAAAGATACTAGGATAACAAAGTTTGGTGCTTTTATGCGTAAATTTCGTATTGATGAGTTACCGCAGTTTATTAATATCTTAAAAGGGGATATGAGTTTAATTGGGCCACGACCAGAGCAAAAAGTGTTTGTGGAAAAGTTTTCTAAGGAAATCCCGCTTTATCGATTGCGACACCTGGTCCGACCAGGGCTTACAGGATGGGCACAGGTCACACAAGGTTATACCAGTGACCAAGATCAAACGAAGCTTAAGCTTCAGTACGATCTTTATTATGTAAAGCATTATTCACTTATTTTGGATCTAAAAATCGTTTTTAAAACGATCTATACCATTTTAACGGGGTTTGGGGCAAAATAATGTTGAATGTTGAATGTTGAAGGGTTAATAATTATGAATTATGAATTGAGAATTGAGAATTAAAAATTAAAAATTAAGAGTAGCGTTGTGAAGCAAGAAAACGTTGTTGTAGCCAAAGCATTTGAATTTGCAGTCAGGGCGGTGAAACTCTATAGGCACTTGTGTGATGATAAGAAAGAGTATGTATTGTCGAAACAATTACTTCGAAGTGGGACATCAATAGGTGCGAATGTAAATGAAGCGCAAGCAGGGCAAAGTAAAAATGATTTTATAGCTAAAATGAGTATTGCGAGTAAAGAAGCCAGAGAAACCAAGTATTGGATTGATCTGCTTATTGTTACTGATTATTTGAAAGCTAGTGACTCACATGTACAAAGCTTAAGAGTGGAGATTGACGAAATAGTTAAACTGCTTACAAGTATTGTAAAATCATCAAAGCTAAATAAGAATGAAAATTAAAAATTAAATTAAAGCGAGTTGGTGCACGTTATGAAAAAGCTTCCTATCGGTATCTCAAGTTTTGAGAAAATAATGACTGAGAACTATGCTTATATTGATAAAACAAAACATATATACAACCTCGTTAATACTGGTGGTGGGCGTTATTTTTTATCTCGACCTAGACGCTTTGGTAAGTCGTTATTGGTGGATACTATAAAACAGGCATTTGAGGGCAATAAGAAGCTGTTTAAGGGTTTGTATTTGGAAAAAAATTGGGATTGGCAGACAAAATATCCTGTCATACACCTTAATTTCGGCGTTAGCTCAAGCTACCACAGCAAAGAACGTTTTTTCACCGAAATACATAGTATGCTGGATCAGCATGCCGAGGAATATAGTGTTTTGCTAAAACAGACGGATTATGGTGTGAAGTTCGGTGAGTTGATGAGATTGCTGCACAAGAAGTTTCCACAAGGGGTCGTTGTGTTAGTGGATGAATATGACAAGCCAATCTTGGATAATCTGACCAATAGCGAGTTAGCAATACAAATGCGTGAAATTTTGCGAGGACTTTATACCTATATCAAGCAGAATGATAGCTATATTAAATTCACACTACTGACGGGCGTATCTAAGTTTAGCAAAGTGAGTCTTTTTAGCGATCTTAACAATTTAAATGATATTACGCTTAGTGCAAGTTATGCCGATATTTGTGGCTATACACAAAAAGAGTTGGAAGCGTCGTTTAAAGCCCACCTTGATAAGGGCCAGGTTGATTATCCGTTATTAAAACGATGGTATAACGGTTATAATTTTACTGGCACTGAAGCCCAAAAGGTGTATAACCCATTTGATATTTTATTATTTATTGATAATAGTTATCGTTATTACAGTTATTGGTTTGAAACAGCAACGCCAAGTTTTCTAATTAAACTGGTTGAAAAGAATCATTATTTTATTCCAAATTTAGAAGAGCTTGTTGTGGGTGAAGATGTCTTAAAGACCTTTGATGTTGATAATATGCCGATTGCGACGTTACTTTTTCAAACAGGCTATTTAACGATAAGGAATACAACAACCATTGGTACACAATATGCCTATGTATTGACCTATCCTAATCTTGAGGTCAAAGCAAGTTTAAATGGCGCATTTTCCAGTATCGCAACGGGGGCTACGATCAAAAACCAGCATTTCTATCAGCTATCACAGAGCTTGTTTAAAGAGGATTTCGAGGGACTTAAGGAAATATTTTCTCGCCATTTTGCGGCTATTCCTAATGACTGGTATAGAAATAACAATATTGATCAATACGAAGGATTTTATGCCAGCATTGTGTATAGTTTTTTTGCAGCACTAGGTTATGACTTGATTGCTGAGGATGTAACAAACCATGGCAAGATTGATTTAACGATTATTATGCCTGATAAAGTGCTGATTATTGAGTTTAAGCTCTCAAAATACGGTGATGCAAAACAAGCACTGGCGCAAATAAAAATGCGTCGATACCCTGAGAAATATATCAGCCGGCAGTTACCCATTTATTTAATTGGTATGAGCTTTGATGCTAATGCGCGTAATCTCGTTGATTTTCTTGTTGAGAAAGTGTGAGGGCAAAATAATGTTGAATGTTGAATTAAAAATTAAAAATTAAAAATTAAAAATTAAAAATTAAAAATTAAAAATTAAAACTGGGAGGATTGCCAGCACAACTAATGATCAGAGTCGCAGGAGCACGGCCATGAATTACTTTATGGCAAAGGAAATTTGCCGATATAAGGAAGCTCATGTTATAATAACCTGAGTTATGACAATAGTGGTTATTATAATGAAATTTTATAATAGAGAAAATGAGTTGGCTGTCTTAGCAAAAGCAGATAAATTAAAGACGCAAAAGTCAGTAATGACTATGCTAATTGGTCGAAGAAGGATAGGCAAAACGACCTTAGCGCTTCAAAACTATACCGATGATAAAGTGCTGTATTTTTTTGTTGCTAAAAAGGCTGAAGCACTGTTATGCGAAGATTTTTGCTATGAAATTACCAATAAGCTTGGCGTGAAACTATTTGGTGAGTTGTCTAGATTTGAAGATGTGTTTGGATATTTGCTAGAGTTAGGCAAAAAGTTATCCTTCACAATAATTATTGATGAATTCCAAGAGTTTCTAAAAATTAATCCTTCCATATATTCGGGTGTGCAAAAGTTATGGGATGTAAATAAGAACAGCTCAAAAGTGCATTTGATAACTTGTGGATCAATTTATCATTTGATGAAAAAGATATATGAAGATATTAGTGAGCCCCTATTTGGGCGTTGCGACTTTAAAATAGAGCTTAAGCCTTTTAAACCAGCTGTTTTAAAAGGAATATTACAAGACCATCATAGCTACAATGCCGATAACATGCTTGATTTTTACTCGTTGACTGGTGGGGTGGCGAAATATATTGAGTTATTTAGCCTGCATGATAGTTTTGATTTGAAGTCGATGATAAATACAATTGTTGAACCTAACTCAATTTTTTTGGATGAAGGTAAGAACAGGCTCATAGAGGAGTTTGGTAAGGCCTATAGTGTCTATTTTTCGATTTTGAGTTTGATAGCAGATTCAAAGACTTCTCGAGCTGAGATAGAATCCATTTTACAAAGTAATATCTCGGGCCATTTGTATCGTTTAGAGCACGATTATTCTATCATTAAGTCAATTAAGCCAATCACCGCCAAACCTAATTCAAAGGTTCAAAAATACGAGATAGTTGACATATTTTTAGCTTTTTGGTTTAGATTTATATTTAAATATCAGTCACTTATAGAGGCGGAAAATTTCCTGAGGTTAAAAGATATTATTCATCGCGATATCGCAATATTTAAAGGAAAAATTTTGGAGAAATTGTTTATAGAAATTCTGAAAAGCAAGCAAATATATACCAAAATAGGCTCGTACTGGGAGCGCGGAAATTTCAATGAGATTGATATCGTAGCGTTAGATGATGTAGACAAGAAGCTTGTCATTTGTGAAGTGAAGCTCAATAAGCAAAAATTGAATCTGGAAAAGTTGATATTAAAGTCACATAAACTGGTGAGTTATTATGATGGATATGATATTGAATATAAACTATTATCACTTGGCGATATTGATGAACTACTTTAGCTTGTAATGCTGAATGTTGAATTAAGAATGTTTAGGAGAAATTTATGGCAAAAAATTTGATGACCTTTAAGGGACAATTATCCAAAAAAACAAAGGAAGCTTTGATTGATGAGCTGATAACACTTTACAAAAAAGTGCCAGAAGTTAAGAAGTATTATAATATGATGGAAGCACCTGTTTTGGATGTGTTGAATAACTACAAATCGATAATGAAAGATGAGTTTTCCAACTCAGAGAAACTATTTCCTAAACTTCGTTTTTCAGTGGCAAATAAGGCCTTGAGCGACTTTAAGAAAATTAGCAATGATCCAAAGTTGATATTAGATTTAACGTTATATTATGCTGAGTGTTTAGCTGAATTTATTAATGCCTATGGCCCTAAGGATGAAAAATTTTATGATCGTGCAGAGAATCTATACGAACAGGCTTTAAAACAGGTGGTTAAGCATAATTTTTTGGCTGAATTTAAGCCTAGACTGCGCGCTTTATATGCCAATGCCTGTGATGGCTATGGTTTTCAAGATCAGTTAGAAGCGATATATTCTGACTATTTTGATGAGATTGAAGAATGCGAATGAAAAAACTGCCGATAGGTATCGCTACATTAACAGATATTATTAATAACAATTATGTGTATGTTGATAAGACACCGCATGTGTTCAACCTCACAAATCGGGGAAAATACTACTTTCTTTCACGGCCTAGACGCTTTGGTAAGTCATTGTTGATAGACACCATAAAACAGGCGTTTGAAGGCAATAAAGCATTGTTTAAAGGTTTGTATTTAGAAAATAACTGGGACTGGACAGTTATCTACCCTGTATTGCATTTTAGCTTTGGCGAAGGAAATGTTTCAACGCCTGAGCATTTAGATGCAAAGATTGCCGGTTTTTTAGATATGTATTATCAGCAATATCACATTGAGAATCTGTATGATGAAGTAAGTACGCGTTTTGCCTACTTGATCCGACATTTGGCTAAAGTGCATAATAAAGTTGTTGTTTTGGTTGATGAATATGATAAGCCTATTCTTGATAATATTGATGACAGTGATAATGCAAAGGCAATGCGCCAGCAGCTGAAAAATTTCTACAGCGTGATTAAATCACAAGATGCGAATATTCAATTTGCAATGCTGACAGGCGTATCAAAGTTTAGTAAGATTAGCTTATTTAGTGATCTAAATAATCTGGATGATATTACATTGGATACACGCTATGCTGACATATGCGGCTATACACAATAAGAGTTGGAAGCGACATTTAAATCCCATTTAGATGATAATCAGGTTGATTACCAGATGCTTAAGCAGTGGTATAATGGCTATAATTTTGCAGGGACTGAAGCCCAAAAGGTTTACAACCCTTTTGATATATTATTATTTATAGATAAAGGGTATCGCTATCATAGTTATTGGTTTGAGACCGCAACACCAACATTTTTAATTAAAATGGTGGAAAAAAATCGTTATTTTATTCCGAACCTGGAAGAGATTGTGGTTGGGGAAGATGTCTTAAAGACCTTTGATATCGATAATATGCCTATTGAGACACTGCTATTTCAAACGGGTTATCTGACCATTAAATCGCCCACGACAATTGGAACGCAATATGCTTATGTGTTGACATATCCTAACCTTGAAGTTAAAGCAAGTTTAAATGGCGCATTTGCAAGTATTGCGATTGGTGCGACAATCAAAAACAAGCATTTTTATCAACTATCTCAAGCGTTGCTTAAAGATAACTTTGAGATGCTTGAGACAATATTTAGCCAGCATTTTGCTTCAATTCCCAATGACTGGTATCGTAACAACAAAATTAACCAATATGAGGGCTTTTATGCCAGCATTGTTTATAGTTATTTAGTAACCGCTCCATAAACCCCATCTAGTAAAGGCGTTTGTTCTTAATCATACTGTTGTTGTTTATTCACAAATATGGAGCACAGACGATGACAGAAACGCAAATCAAGTGGCTATCAATTATTAGGGATTGGGAAGTCTCAGGGCTAACACAGGATAAATTCTGCCAGGAACAGGAAGTATCCAAAGCATCATTTTCCAAATGGCGTACCAAATTCATTGCAGAAGGTGCGCTTAAACCGCGCATTAAGGTAACAAAGGATGACACAAGCCCACCTCATGCCCCTTCTGGTTTTATTCCTTTTCATATCGATGCAAATACGGCAAAACAAAAAGGCATGATTGAAATTGATTTGCCATTTGGGATCACATTAAGGGTACCTTGTGATGTTAACGCCGGCACATGAGATTTACCTGGCCAATTT
>NZ_QLIT01000029.1 GCF_003574485.1 Facilibium subflavum | reverse complement strand
GTTTAAAATCATTGTCCATAAACAGGTCGCCAACAGAACAGGACGCAAAGAGCCTCGGTGCAGAAAACGCAGAACAAAGGCATATCCTCCACTAAAAAAAGCTCGAGGTTTATACAAAAATGCGGCTTAACTTAGTGCCATTAGGGGCAAACTTGTTTTGTACCCCTGCCCCTCTGGCGAAGATAGCTGAAAAATGCCTGGATACTTTGTTGATCTAAACCGCTTTTCTTTTTTGCTTGCGATCTAAATTAACGAGTTTATTAATCACGCTAAGTTTCTCTTGAATGCTTTGCTGCAATTCGAAAGGATCCAGTTGTTTGTGCACTATTGCAAGCTTTATTTTTATACCACGATCAATCTGCTTAGATGCCATAACGCGCTGATAAGGTGTTTGAGGTTTATCATGTTTTTTGATGATTTTAGAACCTTCTCTATGCTTTGAAATCAGCTTGAAGTTTGGCATAAAATGATTGTTAAAAAGTGATACTTCATTTTGATACAGGTCATTTACTAAGGCAACAAGCTTCATATTGTCATAACGATGGTAACCTAAGAGCTGACGGACATGTGTCCAGTTCTTCTGCTCAACGTGCGCATTATCATTTTTGTGATAAGGTCTTGATCTTGTCATTTGGATTGATTTTCTTGCAAAATAACGCATTAAATGACGATTTAAAAACTCAGAACCATTGTCAGAATCAAAGCCTTTTAACTCAAAGGGGAGCGCTGCTTGTATTGATTTAATTGCATTAATAACGCCATGCGCACCCTTATTCCAGATGGCTCTATTTTCAGTCCAACACGTGGCAATATCTGACACCGTCAAACTCCACATAAAATCACCTGATAAGCTGTCGCCACAGTGTGCTACCGTATCGGCTTCAACAAATCCAGGAATGCTTTCATCCCATTGGTTGGTTTTAATTGGAATATGCACCTTTAATAAACTTCCTGGCTTTGTGGTGCAAAACTTCGGATGTAATCGGTAGGGTTTTAATAGTCGATTGATGGTCGCTGAACTTACTGATTGCAATTGAGTTTTAATCTCCTTAGAAAGATTACCATGATGCTTTTCATAGAAAGGCAACCATTCAGGTAGCACCATTTTTAAACGCTGTCCACATATTTGATCGCTAACAAACCAAATGTCTTTAAGCACCTTGATAAGCTCTGGCGAGTCATATTGTTTTTTCTTTCCTGGTTTTTTGCGCTTTACTTGTGTAGTACGATTAAACAAGCGAATAACTGATTTGCGATGCATTGAAAGTGTTTGGCAGGCTTGATCTAGCAATTCACTTTTTCTTGCCTTGTTCGCCACTGTATACTGCGATTTCATGTTGTTTATAATTAATTCCATAGTCAGTTTTCCCATAGATACCTTCATTTGTTAAACATGGGTAACTTCTATTATGATTTAATGAGTCATTTTTTGCGCAGTGCAACTTTTATTTCGGTAACTTTTAATTTGATTCAATTCGCTCAAGTCAACAAGCGTAAATCATATGGTTAACTAATCACATAATTTTATATAAAATTATGTGCAAAATGGTATCTTCATCGTTATTTTTTAGGCCATTGTTGCGCTGCATGCAGAATACGAAGTATTTTAATTAAAGAGCCTTTTACCTGATAGATGACAATATAGTTCGCCAAAGTGACTAACTCTCGTGTTCCTTTCACTCGGCCAACCTTACCCATTTTAGGAAACTTGAGTAAGTATAATGTTTTTGATTCAATATCATCTTTCAAATGTTGAGCGGCATCAAGATTATCATTAGAGACGTAATCAATTATTGAAAGAAGATCGTTACGTGCCAAATATGACCATTGCAACTCAGCCATATTTATGCTTTTTATTAATCATAGTTTGAACATCATCCATCACTTCTTGATGCGAGGCAGTAGGTTTTGTGTCAGTCAATGCTTCCATAACTTGAGCTTCAAACCATGCTTTATGTGCTTCTGGATCCACAGTCAAACCTACTGGCAAGCCACCTTCTTTTGTGATTCTTGTTAAAAGAATTCTCACGGCATCAGAAAGGGTTAGACCAATATTCGCAAGTGTTTTTGCCGCATCATCTTTAAGTTCATTATCAATACGAACATGTAGCATTGAAGTATTCGCCATAATAAGGTCTCCAATATATTCCTATGCTTTAAGTATATATCTCATTTGAGATACAATCAAGTTTAAGTATAAGCCAACAGATCAATTTCATGATGACCCATAATCACAGTTAACTTTAAAAATATCACATACTCAATTCGCCAGACAATGTCTGACTATTTGGATATATCAGATAACATCTTTTAATATTTTGAAGATTGATCACGCAACATTTGCGACATCAAGTATCGAAAAAGTCCGCAAACCAGCAAAATACAAGCTTTTGCAGCTTGTTTTACATTTGCGACATGTTGCGTCATATATTTTATACAATTTCCATAAACCCCATATTTAAAGCATTGATGCAATTTTACATGTCACATTACCACTGTGACTAACATTATATTATTTGCGACATTTATTAATTAATGTTCATAATACATTCTATTTTATGTGATTAGCCCTCTAAAATCTTAGCACCTAAGATTTATATTTCACTGCCTAATTGAATTTAAGTACAGAGAAGGATCATTCTCTTTACTTAATAAAATAAATGTAATATATCAGAATTTGACAAATTTTGAGCAGTTGACTGAAAATTAGACGCTCATAAATTGCGATAATAAGGACTTCTCAAGCATGGCAATGCACTTTGCTTACCAAAGTCATAAAAACAGCATGGTGAGCTTTAGAATGCGTAAATATTGAATTCAGCCAAAAACAGTTAAATTTAGTAATAGCAAAACGGAGGCCGTAGAAACATCTGCTTTCTTGACAATGAACTCATCAGTTGACATGATTTAAATCTAAATAATATCTTGAAATATCGATACTGATATCTTATGATATTTATGACACAGCAAATAAGGAGTATGATGCGATGTGGTTTAAAAATATAGCACTATTTGAATTTATCGAGCCGTTTGATTTATCATTTGAAATGATTGAAAAAAGCCTGGAAGAGCATCAGTTTAGCCCATGCTCACCATCTCAACCAATTTCAACGGGATGGATTTCACCCATATCCAAAGATTCATCGATTGCCTATGAAGCCAATGGTTTTATTATGGTGGCTTTTCAAATTCAGGAAAAGATTGTACCTGCAACGGTGATTAAAGAGATCCTCGATGAAAAAGTCGAAGAAATTGAATTGCGTGAATCCCGAAAGGTTAAAAAGAAAGAGCAAGACACTTTAAAGGAAGAAATATACCAAAGCCTGTTACCACGTGCCTTTACACGTGATACCGTAATACATGCTTATATTGACACTGCGAATGGCTGGCTTGTTGTTAATGCTTCTTCAAGCAAAAAAGCAGAAACCTTAACCGTTAATTTACGTAAAACACTGGGCAGCTTAAAAATTAGAATGCCTGATTTAATACCCGTCTCTATGCTACTGACTCACTGGATAAAAACCAATGAATATCCACAAGAGTTAACCATAGAAGATCAGTGTGTATTGCAGGACAACAACAATGATGGCGGTGTTATTCGTTGTCAGCGACAAAATTTATTTACCGATGATATTATCTCTTTAATTGATTCTGGCAGAGAAGTTACGCAATTAGCGTTGTCATGGCAAGATGAACTATCTTTTGTGCTTAATGATGAGTTTATGATTAAGTCGCTTAAATTTCTGGAGCTAGTCCAGGACAAGGCTAATGATATTGTCACTGAATCTGAGATAGAGCGGTTTGATGCTGATTTTGTCATAATGACAGAAACTCTACGTCATTTTATAGAATTCATGATGGGTGTGTTTAGCAAAAAAGCAGAAACAACAGAAGCAAGAGAAGCAAGAGAAACCGAAGAAGTCTTAACAATTAAAAGTTAGAGAAATAAAATGAGTAAGCAGGTAGCAAAGGCAGATAGCTTTGCAGCATCAAAACATAACGGACAGCTAAGAAAGTAC
Organism: Facilibium subflavum; assembly: GCF_003574485.1. Taxonomy (GTDB): domain Bacteria; phylum Pseudomonadota; class Gammaproteobacteria; order Francisellales; family Francisellaceae; genus Facilibium; species Facilibium subflavum. The sequence goes on along the minus strand of NZ_QLIT01000029.1, from coordinate 6,857 downwards.
ACGGGAGAGCCTTATATTGTTCATCCTCGTGCTGTAAAAGCGCTTGTAAGTCAGGTTGATCATACCGAAGAAATGCTGATCGCTGCGTTGCTACATGACACTGTGGAAGATACTGATACAACGTTATCAGAAATAGAAGCGCTTTTTGGCAAAGAGGTTGCAGAGCTTGTTTATTGGCTAACTGATGTAAGTCAGCCAGATGACGGCAATAGAGCGATCAGAAAAGCTTTAGACAGAGCGCATATCTCAAAAGCACCACCAGCTGCTAAAACAATCAAAATAGCGGATCTAATTGATAACTCTAAATCGATTTTTCAGTATGATAAACAATTTGGTAAAGTTTACTTTAAAGAAAAGATATTATTACTGGAAGTCTTAAAAGAAGGTGATCAAACCTTACTAGATATGGCGCATCAGATTATTGCTGATCAGCATTGGGAGTGTTGAAAGATGAAAGATCAGATAAAAACAGGTGAGCTTAATACTGGCGCGATCATACATGCCTTAAAACAAATCTCTCATGGAATACAGTCTAATATTCAGGCAGAGCTAAAGAGTTACTACAAGAACCCTGACAAAGTAGTAACACAAGACTTAATTACAGAGTTTGAATATACCTTATTTCACCTGGCTGAAATGAAAGAATTAATTAGCGCTATTACTTTAAATCACTGGGACGCTAAAACCTTTACAATAAAAAATGATCTCTACGACTTTATTGAAAGCTATCTTAATAATGCGCCTCTGCATAATTTATCTGTGAAATTGCAAAATTACTCTACCCGTATTTGTATTTTTAGACCGCTAGAAATACAAATGCTTATTAATAACATTAGACATAATGCAATTAAAGCTGGCGCCACTGAGCTTTTAATACGATGTGAAGAAAACAAAATATCATTTATTGATAATGGACACGGGTTTGATTTCAATAAGCTAAGCAAGAATGACTATCTAAAAAAAGGTATTTCAACATCACACAGTACAGGTATAGGACTTGATCAATGTGTCCAAATAGCGCAAAAATTAAAAGCAAACTTTAGCATTGATAATAGGAATGATAATAGCAAAGGAGCTGCTGTTACACTGAGTTTTCAAGATAAATGAACGGGTACTGAAACATGCCAGATAAAATAGGAAAAAGAGGAAAAAGAGCAAAGCGTGATAATCTGAGTTTTGATGAAGTCGCTCAGGTATGCGAAAAATTAATGACTGATGGTGAAAAAGTCACCGTGCGCAATGTGCTTGCAGTGACAGGTGGCGGATTTGCAACCGTTTCTGATTTCATTAAACAGTGGCAGGAGCAACAGGTGGTCTCTGATGCTACAGACTTACCTAAAACACTTATTACCGCATTAAAGACGGCATATAAAAGTATGTTGAGCGAACAGGAAGAAAGCTATCAACAAAAGCTTAATCTCGAAGCACAACATACACGAGAAGCGCTCGATCAGGTAACACTGCTTGAAAAAACGTCCGCTGAACTGCAAAATGAACTGGAAAAATGCCAACATGCCACCACCTCAAAGATTATGGCACTTGAAAAAGAATTAAGTATTAGTGCTTTAAGACTGGAAGATAGCCATAAACGTGAACAGAAAATAGCTGATGAACTGAGTAAGATACGTCAGAAATTGCATGAAGTTGAAATTCAGATGGCAGTGTTGAAAACAAGAAGACAAAAAGATAAAAAAACTGAAAGCTAATACATATTATTGGACTTTCACAAAAGGATAAATGCCTTGATTTTTAATGAACCAAAAAATAAATCTGGCAAGCCAATGCTGGGTGTTCAAGTTAGCTATTTTGCTAACAACAGAGCGGCAAGCCGCTGGTTTTTAAATGGCGAGGGTGCGCCATTAACTAAAATCTCTAGCCTTCTAGGCTACACTAGCGTAAGTCAGTTTAAGCTGGCTATATCCCAACATGGTTTAGCGCTACTGATGATGAAGGGTCTAGATAAATTGAGGTCGTCAAATAATGGCTAATCAATATTCCAATGATTCATTTAAGGCGGTTGTTGAGTCAAAATATAATTTGCCCTTGAATGAGGTCCTGTATAATTTTCAGGTGCAAGGCAAGTCCTACAAAGAAGTTTGTCAAGAAACTGGTTTCAAGGAAACGACTGTTAGAAAATACACAAGAAGATATGGCTACACCTTAAACACCAAACTTGATCAAGAACCGTATAATGCACAAGCTGCAATGTCATCGATTTACAGTCAACTTAGAAGTCAAGAACTTAATCGAATCAATGTGTTGTCTAGATCGTTGAGCCATAAGAGAAAGGTGTTGTAAGGATGTTAAAATTTAATTGGCGCAAATCAAAAGAAAATACAAGCAAGCTTAGATTGGGTGCTACGGTTAGAGTTAAATGTGGTACTGAAGATCCTGACTATAAAGGTTTGGATATCTCTGACTACACAGGGATAATCAAGCAAATAGATGATGAAAATAATTTGATTTTAATCGAGCTTGACTCAGTCACATTAAAAAGAATAGATAAGAACTTTATTCGCAAAATAACAGAAGATGGCTTTGATTATCAAGAAATATGGCTAGAAAAAGATGAGGTTATTGAAGTAAAAGGTATTAATGAGCATAACGATGAAAAATAATCGCATGAACAATGACAACTGCCTGGGCGTTCTTAAAAAAATCATGCGCCAAAGTGAATCAATGACTGAAATTAAAAGGAAACAGATCATATGAGTTTATCAACATTACTTAAAAGCGAAGCATTATATCGTTATATTTTAGATAACACGCTTAACATGCAACCAGTGCAAGAGCAAATGTTAAATCAGGCTAAAAATGATGAGCTATCTGAAATGATAACAGCACCAGATCAGCTTCAATTCTTGCAAATGCTAATGAAGATGATTAATGCGAAAAAAGTCATTGAAATCGGTGTTTTCAGAGGCGTTGGCACTTTAGCGCTCGCTTTAGCATTACCTGACGATGGTCAAATATATGCGTGCGATGTAGATGACAGTAATTTACAGGAGTATAAAAAATATTGGCATGAAGCCAAGGTCAATCAGAAAATAAAATTAGAAATCGCACCTGCAATTAAAACCTTAACCAATCTAATAGAATCTGGTCACAGTGACAGTTTTGATTTTGTTTATATTGATGCTGATAAAAGCGAATATTATGAGTATTACAACTTAAGTTATAAACTCATAAGAAAAGGTGGTTTGATTGTTTTAGACAATATGCTTAGAGGTGGCAAAGTCATTGATGCAAGTATCAACACACCTAGCATAGAAGCAACCCGAGCAATAAATAAATTTATCAAGGCGGATAAAAGGGTTGAATCTATTTTAACACCCATAGGTGATGGTCTAACAATTGTTAGGAAAATTTAGCGGATGAACATTGAAGAACTTCTAAAAACAGAAGCTGGAGCTAGGGCATTAAAAGCCAAGCTCAAATCGCTGTCAGATCATGAAAAAGCAAAGCCTAATTATGCTGCGTTATGGAAAAAAGCCTGTGATGCAGTAACTGCTTTTAATTTGGCGAAGATGAAAAAAGAACTACGTGATGGCATTAAAACCAAAGACATAGATGAAAAGAATGATGAAGAATAACCGAATGAACAATGATAGCTACCTAGGCGTTCTCAAGAAAATAATGCGCCAAAAACTAGGCGAAATCAAGCAGGATCGAAACAACAAAACAAGTAAACATAATAGAAGAAAAAATGAATCTACACGCAAACACACAAAAACTAAAAAAAGCACAAGCACAGAATAAGTCCGTTTACTTACTCTATGATAATTATCAGGAAATTCGTGGCACCATAACAGAGATTGGCAATGTATTTGTTCATATTCTTTCAACAATGGATAATACCCAGTCTTTGATCCCACTTGAAATTGAGAAAATCCATCAGATCAGTTTAAGAGCTAAGTCAACTACGCCAAAAGGTGATGATCAACATGAAAACTGTCAGTCCCAATGAAGTATTTACAGTCAATCATCTAGCAATTTATACACGCTGTTACCACGAATATAAAAGAGTATTTGATCAATATTATCTGAATACAAATGTACAATGCTACGTCAATAAAGATAATAAGCCCGTTTACTTCTGTATTGATATTTCTGGTGCAAGCTTTCAAATGACACTGTTCGAGTCACTTTCTCTGGCTGAATTTTATGGAAAACTCAAGTTATTCATCGAATTTAGAGAATACTCAGGTGATGCAGTGGACGATATGACAGAACATCTTGATTGGCTTATCCAGAATAATATTCAATTTAATACCATTAAGCATGATATTGGTGAGATGTGGTGTTTTCTTTCAACGGGCGATTCGCACTTTGGTAAAGCGGAGGTGCTCAACATGTACAGAAATATTTATCGCATGGTCGATAACAGTATTCTTACTAGTGCACAAAACGAAGATGATTATACTCATGGATAAAATTCCTAACTTGATTCTTGGTAATGAGCTTGAAGCAACTGCTCAGGAGGAGCTAAAAAATGCTTACACGAAAGGCTTAGAGATTGAACAGAAATCACGTGCCAACAATACCATCAAGCGCTACCAATCGGCATTTAAAGTACTTCAAAGCTATTGTGATGGCTTTAAGGTGACATCAATGCCACTTACCCCAGAAATTGCCTATGCCTTTTTCGTCTACCTGCATGACCAGAGCTATAGCTGGTCAACAATTGCAGTTATTAAAGCATCAATAGACTACCATCATAAAACACAGGGACATCTGTCACCTTTAGCACACCCCAGAATAGACACACTGCTTCAAGGTATTCAGCGCGACATCAGCAGAAATCAAAACGCATCTGATCCAGTCACCTATGATATGCTCATTAAAATTATTGACCGTATGAATGGTAACGATCTCTTAAGTGTACGTGACCGAGCACTTTTGCTTGTTGGCTTCTCTGGCGGATTTCGTGCCTCTGAGCTTCTGGCATTAAAAAATGAGGACGTAAATTTTGATGACGCTCACGGCATGATTGTCACCATAAGACAGTCTAAAACAGATCAACTGGCTAAGGGTCATGAGGTTGCAATACCATTTAATTCAAAATCGACCCGACATTGTCCAGTTAATGCATTGCAGCATTGGCTAGAGGCAATTGATCTGACAGATGAAGAATATATTTTTAAGTCACTGCACAAAGGTGGTTGCAAAGTCAGAAATGAGCAGCTCTCTTACGAAGGATTCTATCGATTATTTAAAAAGAGATGTCAGCAGGCAGGTCTCAATACAACTAACCTCTCACCGCATGGATTACGCTCTGGCTTCAACACCAGTGCAGCACTGGCCGGTGCTAATCTGGTCAAAATGCGTGAAATCACTAATCAGTCACTTAATACGCAACAACGATATATCAAAAAAGTTAACCTATTCGATCAAAATGCTAATTATAGTATCTATGAGCACTTTAAAGCTAACCAAAATAGAGTATTTAAGTAATGAGAGTAATCAAAATTTTTAATAAAAAATTAAATCTATGGCAATTACATATGAGTTTTAAAGAAAATATAGCTTTAACAATGGTTTTCCTTATTGGCCTATTATTCTATGGGTATGAATTTTTTCTAAGATTAATTAATGGTGCTTATGAAAAACAAATAGTGGAATATTTCCATCTATCTTCAAAATTTGACTACTCCTTTCTTGTGTCAAGCTATAGTCTGACTTATCTATTGATGCAGATTCCTTGTGGGATTATTTTAGATCGATTTGAAAGTAAATATGTTTTCTCGTTTGCCATTTTGATATGTGGCCTTGGAAATATTATTTTCTTGTCGCCAGTATATAGCATTGCGGTTATAGGAAGGTTATTAATTGGTTTTGGGTCTGCATTTGCATTTATAGGCGTTTTGAAGATATCAAGAGAATATTTTAGCAGCACCTATTTTTCATTGCTTGCGAGTATAGCAATATCATTTGGTACACTTGCAGGAATATTCTCTCAACAAATAAGTGTCTTCTTATCAGATACAGGTATAGACTGGAAAATTATTTTTTTGATCTCAGGTTTAGTTTCTTTGCCATTAGCCTTGATATCATTTGTCGTATTATCACAAAAAAAGCGCAAGAGCATTAACTTTTTCAATGGCTATGGCATAGATACATATTTATCTTTGATAAAGAATAAACTTCTTTGGTTAAATTCAGCGTGGGGAGGATTTATATATATTCCAACTGTGATATTATCAGCACAATTTGGTGTATTATTTTTCTCTGACATTTATGGGTTTAATCAATACCATGCAGTCAAAGAAATATCATTTTTGCTAATGGATTGGGTCGTTTTTTCACCAATAATGATTCTGCTAGCAAAGTTATTTGGTATGGCAAAGGTTATTATTTTATCTTCTGTTATCTCTGTAGTAATAATATTCTCGTTGACAATGAATGTGGATTTATTTCGGGTTAATATTAGTATTTTAGTCTTTTTATTAGGCTGTTTTTCAGCTGCTCAAGTCCTGGTCTGGCAATTATTTAATAAATTTTGTAAGCCTGAGTTTACTGCCTTAGGAATTGCTTTGACAAATATGATTATCACTGGAATTACTGAGTGCGGCCAATTATTTAGTGGCTTTATTATGGATAAAAATAATTTAATACATTGGCTTATCCACGAAGGAATTATTTATAAAGTGGTACAAGTTAATATTTTAATATTTATGCTCTCAATCATACTTGGTATTACTCTAATGGCACTAAGTTAAGCCGCATTTTTGTATAAACCTCGAGCTTTTTTTAGTGGAGGATATGCCTTTGTTCTGCGTTTTCTGCACCGAGGCTCTTTGCGTCCTGTTCTGTTGGCGACCTGTTTATGGACAATGATTTTAAACAGTTGTCTGAGT
>NZ_QLIT01000028.1 GCF_003574485.1 Facilibium subflavum | reverse complement strand
ATCGCAGACAGTCAAGAGGACCTTAAAGAAAATCCACAGTTACATATTGAAAAATTAGGTATGCTATCATCACATTCTGATAAAAATAAAACTTTTCCAGAGTTTAATGCTGTTAAGCTGACCCATCATGTAGAGGTTATCCAGCATTATGATAGTGATATTAATCAGAGCCTATTTTTACCTTGCTTTCAACCATTTATTGCTCGTACATTACATACTCGCATCTTTTCTCGTGATCAGGTAGATCCTAAAAGAGAAAATGAATATCAATGGGTGAATCCAACAGATGATAGTGAAATCTCTTTTGAAGCAAATAGTGCGCCAGCACCTAATGAACCTGATAACCCATTAACCTTTACACCCTACAATTATGAACAACCTTTTATCAAATTAATTATTCCAAGTGGAATGATCTTAGGAGAAAGTAACGAAAGTAAAAATGCCTTTATTTATATGCCTGCAGAGCAGGGACAAGTATTGGCCAATCAGTACTTTCCTTTTGCGCAAGGAGATATTATAGCGATTAAAGTTTTTAATCAAGAATCAATCAAGTTCGAACAATTCATTTCTAATCGCTTTTTAATTGACCAAAAAGGCTCTGAAATGTTTATACAACAGAGTGGATATGGCCTAACTGATGAAGTGAGCATACGGTATCAAGATAATACAGAAGATCAACAATTTAAATTGGAACAAAGGCATCAAGAGGAAAAAGGTTACAAGTACTTATTGTTTAGTGAACAAGAAGGTTTGACACTGAAATTCACCGATAAAGAAGAAAATAAAGAAAAAAAGCAAACGAGTTAATAAGCTCTTTGAGCTAAATTGCCGTTTTCCGTTCGCAACAAATTGCGGAGAATTAAACCCATAGAGATTAAAATAAGGAGCATAATTTATGACATGGTTAAAATTGATTACAATACTTGGTGCTGCTGTAGGCTTAAGTGCTGCAGTATTAATTTTAAAAAAATATATCAACCAGACTAAAAAGATGAAAACTTATGCAAAAGGGATCAAAGGTTTGCTTAAAAAATCAGCGCCAAGGAAATTTATTCCAATGAAATCGACTGATCAAGAACAAAATAAAGTTACTACTAAAGCTTATCTTTATTTAGCAAAAATATTAGCTAAATCATATGCTAACACCCACAAAAATGCCGCTTTAATTTTATTTAATGGTAGCGCATCCGCTATAGAGAAAAAATATGAGTTAACTAATTTAAATGCTGAGCTGAATTTACCGGATTCATTTGATATGCTTAATTTATTTGTATCAATTGATGGTCAAAATTTACGTTTTATTCTTTGCCTTAATGATCAGTCAGATCAAGAAACCATCAAACAAAAGATTTCCCTATTAAAACGTTTATTTATAATACTTTACCGTAAAAAAGTTATTAAACCACTGGTATTACAGCTTCATCTTGATGGAGAAAGTCATCAAATGAATCAACAAATGCAAGAATATGTCATGCAATTTAAAAAAGATAAGTTTTTTAATCAATTACCATTGCAAATTAACACCAATATTGTCAATGAAATTGACAAGTCAACGCGCTTAGATTTACAACAACAGACTATTTTTAAAAATCATATGTATACTGATCCTAAGCAAATATCATTTTCTTTATCAGATGCTTTTGAAGAAGCAAAACAGCAATTCATATCAGCTTATACGTGGTTGTCACTACAAGATGATCAAAATAGTCAAAAAAATGAAAGTTTTAATATCGCTTTGCAACACGTACATATACTGACTCAATCGATTCAGCAAACGCTGAAACAGCGTGCTTTATTAGATATGCTTAGTCCTGTGCTTATTTCCAGAAATCATCCTATTTATCTAGATTTCATGAATAACGAAAGAATTATTCCTGTTGACAGTCAAATGTTATCACAGCATTGGTCATATTATGTATCTATGTGCCTATTATTAAGCATAAGCATAGCGATTAGTACCGCTATGATAAACAATATATATACTATTCATCAAAATAATGTGACCCTATCATCTTTATTAAAAGATCCATTGACAGCAAGCAATATTATAACCGTTGAAAGATTTTATACGCAGACTCACCATGATTTAAACCACTCACTTTGGTTTAAATCATTATATCCTGAACATGGATTATATCCACAGCTCGATAATATTGTTACACAAAAAGCATGGCAAACTGTCGTGAATCAAATAGGATCAGCTGATTCATCTGCTCTAAAGCCAGTTATGATTGCGCTGCTTTTACTAGCTTCTGATCAACCACAACTTAAGCATTACATTGAAAAAAATACATCGATTTGGGCAAATGGATTAGAGGTTTCAGAACGCTTTTTAACGTTGATGCTATCTCATCTACCTTACGTGCAGTCACAACAACGCTTAAAATTTGACTGTTATGCGATTAAATCTGAAATACAAAGTATGAGTATTCCTTTTGATCAAACGCAATTTGTTCAGCGCTTTATCATACAAAATAAAAGCACCATAACTATGGAACAATTTCAGTCACTATTAGTCAGTCAATACCAGAATAATTTAATGCTAGCACAATTAAAACAGGCTTTACCTCTAATATCAGTCACAACGATTAAACAAAATCCATGGATTAATACTAACAGTTGGATCGAAGTAGTAGACACTATTAAAAATGCACATCAGTATGAAAGCACAAAACTGCAACATGAATATACTACCTTACTATCGTTTATAACTGGCATATTAACCACAAGAAATATAGAAAACTTTGGTGATTTGATTAAAGATTTACATGAAACCAATACATTAATAAGTAGTATGAATAATAATACCATTAAAGGGTATCAAAATATTCTTATGCAAGCTTATTTAAATACACGTATTAATATGCTTTTTAAACAGGAAGAAAGCCAAATAAGTTTGCTACCATCTAATACCTACAAACAATATATTACTTTAGCTGGATTTAAACGGGGACAATTTAATATTCCCATCGCTTATACCTATGCAAGCATCAATGAATATGTAGAGCCATTAACTAAAACATATCAGAATCTCATCGATCACTATAATCAATCAGCTATTCAAAGCAGTTTATTAAGTAATCTTTATCAAATACATCTCAGACAGTATGAACAAGAATATATTAAAAACTATGAAGCATTACTTAAAAATGTTTTACCACAAGAAATTGAAAATGAAGATATATATTTATTTTTACTTGACTTAGGAAGTAATCAATCCCCTTTTTATAATATCTTACGTTTTATCTATAACAATACCGCTGATATTGCTGAAAAAAATATCACTCAGGCATTTAATGGGCTCAACGCTTTTTTTAACTCTAATGACTATATAGAATATCAGTCACAATTTACCAGTAGTGCGGAGTTATTAGTTAATCATAATTTTAATAATTACCAAAGCTTATTAAATAAATTACAGTCAAAAGATGAAGATAACTTGGTTGTCAAGGTAAAAACATTACTGAATAAAACACAATTGCCACACTGGTTGGAAAACCGCTTATTAATGCCAACTGACATTTTGCAAAATTACCTGCAAAATGAAATGGCAAAAATAATACAAAATAAATGGGACATAACCGTCATGCCTGTTTATAAGGAATTAAAAACCTATTTCCCTTTTAATCTTAATAGCAAGAAAATGATCGATTATCAAAAAATTACATCTTTAATTTCACCAAATGGTAGTTTAGCCATGCAAATGCAGCACTTACTCAAAACATTTATTCAATCAGGTGCGAATAACCAATGGCGCTTTATTGATAGCTTATCAAAACAAGCTAGGGAAACATTAAAAATACCCCTACAATACTTTAACGAAGTTCAATCTTGGCAAAAAGCATTGTGGAATAATAAAGCAGAACCTAAAGCGATTGACTTTAAAGTAAAAGGAGCAGGAATGACGAATCATTTGTTTTCTACTTCTGCTATCACTAGCTTTATTAGCTCATTAGGTAATAAAGTAACTGCCTTAAACACACAAGAAAATCAATTAGTCACCTTAAGTTATCGATGGTATGAGCAACCGTCAGTATCAATAGGTTGGGTCAGTCAGGACCATCAAATTTATCAACAAACCTTCAAGGGAGACTGGGCATTTATGCAAATGATTAAAGCTGCCACAATAAAATCAGATAACTCGGATCATTATTCCTGGAAAATTTCTTTAAATCAGCATGAATCAGTAATAGTTGATTTTATTGTTCAAAATCAGATTTTAAATACTATGGGAGAGTAAATTATGTTTATCATGTCTTGTAAAAAATATGTGAATTATTTATTGCACTTTACACTTATGCTTTTCTTTTTATTGACAGTAAGTGGTTGCAGTCTGTTACCATGGCAAGGCGATAAAGTGATTGATATTTCAATAGAAAATAATAGCAGAACCAATTATGGTAAACCTTATAGTGTGGTGATTGAACAATCGGCAAACTATGATTCCTTTGTTGCAGATGACTATCAAACAATCAGTCAAAAAGCACTACATGATAATGTCAATGTTTATGTGTTTGATCCCAAAAAACAGTCCGCTCAACAACTAAAAATTCAAGCAAATGGGAATCCCATTGCCATTTACTTTATTTTCAATTCCACACCAATAGCGCAATGGAAGTTCTTTTATAAGGATCCTACAAAAAAAAAGATTCATTTTAACTTAACAGGTGGTAATATTAAACAGGAAGCATAGTTATGGCTGAGCATATATTTAATTTTAATAAGGATGGCGTACTATTAAAAGCAACTGGAGAAGATGATAGCAATCAATGTTCCTTTAGCTTTGATACTACAGGTAAAAGTCAATTAGATGTATCTGATCAAAGTATTATGAAGGCGGAAAATGAGATACGTATCATGGTACATGATGCTGTGATTAGTTGTCACAAAGAAGGTCTCGACATTAAATTTAAGGAAAGTCAATGTTCACTCAACCAATCAGGGATGAATGTCAAAATAGGTGATAGTCAGTTAAATATTAGTTCATCAGGTATTGAAATAAAAACCACAACACTAAAAATTGATGCACAAAATATTGAACAAACTGCAAAAGCAAACTGTAAAATTAGTGGTGCAAACACACAAATTGAAGGAAAATCACTGGCACTAAAAGGAAGTGGCATTGCAACACTTAGTGCCTCAACTGTGAGTATTGGATAGTCAAAAACAAATAAGGTAGGAAAAACTAATGTCTCCACGCATAAACTGGCAAAATGGATTGATTTTATCTCCTGAATTGCTTAAACAGCATGACCAATGGATGTGGAAGTGTATTTTCATTGTGTTTGCTTGATTGTTGTGTTATGTTTTTATTATTTATTCAAAATTGGATTTGCAGATGTCAGACACAATTCGAGTTACGACGACAACA
>NZ_QLIT01000027.1 GCF_003574485.1 Facilibium subflavum | reverse complement strand
CAAACCTTCAATCCGCGTGCTTCGCTTGGGAACAAGTACAGGATCAAATTCACCTGAGCGATCACGAGGCACATCAATTTCCAATAGGCCATCTTCTGTTATTACGCTTTTTCGTGCCGTGCCGTTACGTGCATTAGCAGAATCGCTACGTTCATGCCTGTCATAACCAAGATGCGCCTTTAGTTCACCTTGTAAAGCACGTTCAACCAGACCTTTGGTTAATTGCTTCAATACGCCATCTGATTTAAATAGATTGGATAAATCAGCACCTGATTCGACAATGAGATCAAGCGCTTGATCTAATGCTTTGTTTTGTTCTTTGTTTTTCATCTTTCGTCCTTAGATTATACGTTTTAACCATTATAACCTATGAAAGAATTTACACAGTTATTTCAATACTCCCTGGTTCACAGAACCTAGTATCTGGCATGATGAGGTCCTTAATTTAAAATCAATCTGCTCAATTATATTGTTCATTACATGCCAAGCTGAGCTTCGCCATCTTCTGGCTGCATAAGCTCGGCATACTTGGTGTTTTCTTTTGTGATCTCTGCGCTATTTTGCTGATGATTTAAAGCTAAAGAAGGCGGTAAAGAAGGCGGAATGTTATTGAACATATCAATAACAGTTTTTTCTTTTTCCATCTCCAGTTTTATGTCATATTTTAACACTAAGGCCCCAATAGAAACTACCATGCCAAGAATACCGCCCATTTCCCTGTTAAGTGTTGACGCTACTTTTTGTATTTTTGTTATCGTCTCATTGCTTTTTGCAAACATTTTTTGTGCTTGTTTTATAATATGCTCTTTATCAATATGTATTGATTGCATATCTGGGTTAGCCTCTTGTAATGCTTTTAGCATTTTTTTAGTTCTTTTTTTTAAGTCTTTACCTTGTATATTATCCGTAGGAATATACCGTTGAATATAACCGGCTATCGACATCCAGTAGCGTAATAAAGCATCTTGATTCTCCTTTGTTGGTTTTTTTTTATACTCAATGTATAGCTCTTCAAGCCTTTTTCGATGTTTTTCAAGTTTTTTTTGTTCTATGTAGTTGTTATCAATTTCCATTATCTTGCCCCTTGTTTATAATAATGTAGACCATACTTGGAAATACTTAAAAAGAATTATGTAAATGGTATGGTTGATTTATATACTCATAAAGTCATTTTAGTGTATTTGTTACGTTTTAATTTAAACACCGCAAAATGATTCACAAGTTGTAGAGATTATAAATAAACATTACATGCATGGGAATATGTACTAAGTACAATTCGACACTATGTCTAAATATCACCAGTTGTCTCAGATGCAAATATTTTATATTAAAACTTTTGCCGCTGTTTCTGCTGCTTTTTCCCCTGTCTGTCCATAGCCTTTATCCTTATCCCAGTCAGCTTGTGCCGTTTCAAATGAACCTTTTTGTTGCGTATCGGTAAGATTTTTTTGCGCTTCAATACCCTGCTGTATACTTTGTGTTCCTGCCTGACTTAGACCTTGTGCATTTTGGGTTATGCTACCCTTAATCTCCTGCACATCCTCAACACCAGCACGTTCAGAAGAATTACCACCAATCCATTGTAATACTTTATCAGGAATCATATAAATTGGTGCAAAGCACTTATTAAAAGCAATTCCGAGAAATGTCGCATAAGTAAATACGATCAATAAACAAACGACTCCACGAGTGTACAAAGCGGTGTTATCATTTGTAACAGGTGGCAACATTTGCATAATTTGGCTGGCAATCGCATGAAAACCTTGAGCAGAAAAATGAATAACAACATAGGTCAAGCTCATACCTATGAAAAGACCAGCAATCATAAAAACAGGGCGCAGCATTAACGCTAAAACCATTTGTATCCCAGGCTGACTTTTGCCAAAAACTTCATGCCCTTCTGGATAAACAATTCCCAGGGACATAATAGGTGCAGCTACTAATGCTTCTGCAACTAATAAGAGCCAGGAAATTTTACCAGCCCAAAACAGTAAAAATGGGGTTAGTGGAATAAATAATGAAAACATCACACCAATGCTAAATACAGCCATTAAAACAAAAAAGACTAAAGGCAGCCACATTAAACTTAACGAAAATTTAGCTAATTCAATTGATATTGATAACATATCATGCACTGATCGTGCTTTCATATATCCTTCAACTGCTGGTGCAGTGATTGGAGTCATCGTTAACATAAACCAACCTAAATTATTTTTAAATCCCCAATCTTTGTCCGCTTTTTCTTGCGCTTCATCTGCAATATCAGAAAGTTTATTTGTTGCGCGTTTTAAAACCCCCGTTGCATCTGCAATTGTTCCTTCAATTAAATTAATACCAATTGCTTGTATATCCTGTAATTGTGATAAATGCAGGCTACTAATGCTACCAGCTGTTTTCTCACCTGGATCTGCCGATTTATCTTCTAAGGTTCCCACTTTATAAATACTGCCAAGAAGACCATCTTCATCTTTAATAGTCTCATCACTCACGCCTATTTCTTCAAAAATTTTGTCTAAAAGTTGCTGTGATACTGTTGATGGATTTTCCGTATCTTTAGCACTGACGCCTAAGAAGTCTACCCCATTATCATCAAAAAATTGTAGCAAGTTCAATATTCGAACAATTGCATTATACGACTGCCTATAGTAGGAATCATTAACTTCGCCAGTGGTACTATTTTGATATTCTACCATCAATGTATTTAACATATTTGCAGTAATATACAAATATTGCGCATATTTAAAAGACATCCCATCTGCCAATAGACTATCAATTTGACTCAACGCAAAATTTTTATCTTTTTCTGAAATAATATTTTTATCATATGAGGTTTGAATAATTTCATTAAATTTTTGACGGACCTGTTCCATTGAGTTTGAAAAGTCTGCCTGCTTTATCTCATCTTTGTCAAAATGAATCGTTGGTGTCCGACGTGGACTTAAACCTTGAGGGATATCTTGCGTGGTTTGTATTTCAGACACATCGCCATTCACTAGGCTTTCTACCATATTGCTAATATTTTCTTCTTGATAAAAAAAGCTCAAATCCATAGATTGGTAATTCACCTGAATAGTATGGTTATATTGCTCGTTAACTTGCTGGTTAAACTGATTAAATTTGTCATATAATTGTTTTAAGTTTTCAGATAATATTTTATCCAAATTCAGATATTGCTGGTCTGCCTCCCACCAGCCCTTTGACGTATCTAATTTGTTACTCCCAGCGTCAGTAGATGGCTTTTCTTCAAGACCTTTAACAATGCCGTTAACCAGAAGTGAAATTGCATCATCATTGTTATTTAGCACATTGCTTTGTAATGGGTTTTGATTATATAGCCTTATAGCATTCATAGCAGAAACTGCTTGCTCCTTTTTAGGCGCATAACTTAGGTACTCCATCACGATTGTAGAAAATTGATCTGTCGTATTATCAGCTGACACATTACCCATATCAATATTATATGTGCCATTTAAGTACAGTTGATCTATTTTGTATTTATAATAATACTCTTGCCCATGCTTGCTAAAAACATTGCTCCAGGTTGTTAGTCCCTGCGACAAATAAGATGTTTCATCTGCCATATCATCTCTTGAGCTTACTTGTTGAAGCGCTTGATTGATTTTCTTGGCATTTTGTTGGATAAAACCACTTGAAGATGGCATGTTTATTTTAAATTGACATATCTCGTTATATGGATTTTTGGGTGTTGGGGCATTCGTACATAGCTGGTGAGAGGCATTAAAACTTGCAATCTGTGCTTTTGTTAAGGACCCTAGCATATACAGTGCAATATCATTTTTCAACGTGCCTGTAATAACACTACTCACGACAGGTGGAACATTATGTTGTGTCACATCTTCATTCACTTTAGACCAGAGATTATCAGCAAAAGTCGTGCCTGCTGCTATAATAACAAAAATCAAATACTGCGCAATACAATACCCTGATTTATAAGGAATAGCTGAAACAGACCCAAAAATAACGCGAATCGGAATCCAATAAGTGTCCCAGTTTTTACCTAAAAACGTTCCATCGCGAGCAGTATTGATAGTGCCTGCAATAACCAAAAAACTATATATTAAAAAAGCGAAAGTTAATAACCCTTGATTAAAATTATTAAAGACATAGTTTAACAAACTTGTTTTGTCGACTGAAAGTATATTAAGTCCATCAACACCAAACAATTGATTGATAACACTTTGTGAGGCATCCGCTGCCGGCACATTAATACTTGGTAACCCCATTACTACTGTCCTCCTAATAAATATTGCCACCACTCTTTAATAGAGCAGCCTAGTTTATGCTTCTTAATCTGCACCACCCAATAATGAAATTTAAATGCATGAGACAAAAACACAAAAGTCAAGCTGACACTTAACAAAAAAGCCCAAATATAGCCGTATGCTAACAGGCATAAAGCATATGTAAGCATCGCAATTCCGCCAAAAAAGAAAAAACGATATAAAAGAGAAAATCGTTGCACGAGATTTGCCAACTTTAGCTTATCGATACCTATATCGTCTAACTGTTCAAAGCTATGCGTATATTTTGGCTTTGACAGAGAAAACATTTTTTTAAAATGCTGTAAGATGACTTTTTGTTGGTTGACTACTCCTTTAAAATCAAAAGAGTTTTTGATTAACTTTCTAGTACGTTTGAACTTAAACATTTTACTTCCTTCATATTAGTCAAAGTGGGATTGAATAATTTGCATGATTTTTAATTGGTTCTGACCTTGTTGCTGCTTGACAACAATTGTCAAAATAAAGCTTTTTTGATCTAGCTGGTCTGATTTTTGATACTCTATAGTAATTGGTACTTGAACTTTCCATAATTGAGCATTATAAACATGAGAATGTGCAATAATACTGGGAGCGCCTTGAATGCTTGCTTTTAATACAAGCTTATCACGAATCATTTGTTTTATCGTCTGACTAAACGCATTTGTAAAGCTATCCCAACTTTGTTGATCAAATAATTTTTCATTTGCAAGCATTTGCTTTTTATAGTTCAAAAAATCCAGTCCATATAAACTAGGTACAATCATTGCTACCCAGTTCTTAATCATGGCATCAGAGTAATGAACCTTATCATTTTCAACTAACTGCTGTAGCTGACCTGATTGGTTAACGGCAAAGAAATACTGCTGTGGCGATTTTGTTAGAAAAGTAACCATCAATACAGTTAATAACAAGTTGATAACAACACTAATGGTGAGAGCACTTAAAGCTCGACGAAAGTTAACTTGATAAAATTTTTGTTTTTCTATAATTTGCGTGAGCATATCAACTGCCATAAAAACCTCTTTAATCTTCGAAAATTTCTTTTACACATTCAAGTGCCTGTATCGATAAAATATCAGACATGATAATAGCCTTTTCAATTGCCATATAATTGCACATAAGTGATTCATACTCTTTGTTATCTGATAAATAACGAATCATTGCTGTGGAAAATTGTGGATTATTCTGATTTACAGATTGCAAAAAGTAGTAAACAAAAACAACAGGCATAGCACTTAACATGTTGCTTACCTGTTTTGCTACTTCATCAGTATACTCAATTTGATAACATACCCTAAGAAATATCATAATTTGTGAAGTGATGCTTTCCATACTTTCTAACTTATCATTCTCAAGTTTGATAAGATTAATAATTAATCTTATCAACACCGGATTATGGTATTGTTCCATAAAGTCAATTATTTTTTCTTTTATTTGCATCAGACATGTCCTTCTACTAAATTTTTAAAGGGTTGATTAGTAAATGAGTCAAACATTTCATCAATAATTTCCCGGCAAATAACTTTTACAGTTTTATCTGGATTTTTCTTCTGCATTAACGCGACATAGGATTTGACAGTTCCATCTGGAAAACGTTTTGCTAGAAGGTTTCTCACTGCATCTGGTCTATCTGTTAACTCATATAGGCAATCTCGAATATAAGCATCCTCTGTTGTCGTCGTTAGCGCCCAAAGCTCAACTGCACCTAATGTTGCTGTCAGTAATTGCGTATTCATGCCAGATTTAGTAACAAACTGCGCTAAGAAGTTAACACCACTTCTCTTGGGGCCTGTAACATGATCTTTTAACGCTTGTTTTTGTATGCTATTCAAGCCAAAAACGCTAGCTGTTTTATCCAACATATCTTGCGTTCCACCATCCAAAATGAAGGTAGAGGTTGCAAACTCTAACATTAGTTGATCAAAATCACTCAAACTTTGTGATGATAAAGAGATCTGAATTTTCCATTTTCTACCTTCTCGCATATCTCTCAAAATCTGATCTCTTACTGGCTTTATGCCTTGTGTCCGATGAAATTCATCGTATACAAGTCGCTTGGGCTGATTAAGGATGCTCTTATAATAATTACAATGGTATGCATAATAACGTTTGCTAAGTACCGATAGATCTTCTATCGATGTAAAAAGGTGCTGAGCAACTATATGACGTGCTTGCATATACGCAATAGATGTTTGTTTGTTTGCAAGTGCACTGCCTTGCCTTGCAACATTATCAAGATCCATAATAACCAGCTTTGCATCAGCAATTTGTAAGACAGTCGGTGAATTTAAATGTGGATAACTTTTTACAATACTAGAAACCTTACGTGCATACCATTCAATATAATTTTCTCCAGAAGGGGCCTTAATTTTACCATAGATATCACGAATAACATGGAAATTAGCAATTGTGACAGTGTCAGATAAACTCGGCATTGCCAAGTATTGCGCCTTCTGGGCAAGCACATACTCTTTATGGTCAAATAAAAGATCAACTACCTGCCACCAACTCTCAATATCATCAATATTTGCGAACTCAGCCATTTTTTTATCTACTTCAGTATTCATGTTAGGTAAATAAGGCTTAGGGGCGTAGTTGTCTGAAAAGTATTTGTATGTTTCCGCAATAATTAATGATACCATTGAACTCACATCTTCTGGCAACTTATCCGCATCAGGATCCAACACTAATAAATTAATAAAATTCAATAAAAAATGCTGTTGCATGCGAGTTGGGACTCTAGCACCTAATATTGTGTCAAAAGGATTGCAAGCGTGATCTCGTGAAAAGCTTAATTTATGATACACAATCTGTGAACGTTGCTCCTTTGGCAATGCATACTGCAACAAGGAAGCCAAGCCTTTAGCTGAAGGCCCAACATCAATAATGCCAACATATGGCAATGAATCTAAGCCTGGTGATAAGCATGCGGCTAAATTTAATGCATTACTCAGCACAGATTTTCCAGAGCCAGAACGTGCATAAATTAAATCAACCCAGCTAATTTGCTGGTCTGAACCTGGCTGGTATGGCCATAGCTTCCCAGAAGGCGTTCTAAATAGCATGCTACCAGAATCCCATGGTGATGCTGGCATCGTAAATGGCATAAACTTGAGCGCCTCACTAAGCGGGCATGCACAAACTGTTCCTAAGTGTTGGTGGTTCATTGCTGGCAAACTCCCTGTAACAACGGCAAATGGATCACCTGTTATTAAACTTGTCTCACAGCCTCCCCAACCTTGTACTAACCTAGATAAAAGCGATTCATTTTTTTCAAGTAGATCTTTATCATTTTTAGGGGCCCACGTTGTTAATACAACAGATATTTTAATGATGGGATCATCGCCATTTTGTTCCAAGTATTTAAGAAAATCATGTGAATTCACAAGTAAACGATTATGATATGAGCTAAAAGCTAATAATTTAGCAAACATTGCTTTGCTTTTACTAATATCAATCCCCTTTTCAGACAAAACAGTAGAAAATTGCCATGGAATATTCGCTTTATTAAGCTCCCGCATTAAATAAACAAATGGTTGAACATCCTTAGGAAATAAGTTGATAAGAACTGCGCTATAGTTATAACCCCCAATTTCACAACTTTTTATATTTAGGTTATCAGCACCTTTAGGAAAAATTTGTTCACTGATTGATGGCCATAGCCATGCTGATAACCCTTGTTCGCTTAGCTTATTAAGCTTAGGGGTAGCAGGGTCCCCAGGTAAAAAAGGTAACCATGCCTTAGCTGTATCATTTGGGTATAATCTTTTTCTTAAATCTGCAACAACCTGATGCCCACTAATCAGGTGAACATAAAAGCCACATTCACGGAAATTTTCTAAAAGATTTTGCGTTGCTGTTTTATGCGTTATTCTTAGTTCACTTAATACATTTAAAATTCTTTGTTTACCTTGGCCTATTGGGTAAGCAATTTTTTTTACTTTTTGTGCATGTGATTTCGTACTCTGCTTTAATGTCGGCAATGCTTTGGGTAGCGTCCACAGTGTTATATAACAGCGTTCATGATGACAATATGCTTGTAAAGTTTTTTTACGAGATATCAAAACATCCTCTAAGTTTAAGTTTAGTAACTGTGAGGTCTTTGCTACATTACTATTTGCAAATACTAAGTCCTCAGTTAACTTACTTGGATCACTAACAAAATTCACTTGGATACTGTGTCCTGTATTATTAAATAAAGGTTGTAACGCTTTGTTAAGCCTTTCACTTAAATCCAGATAGCTGCTCCAAGAGATTAATTGATTTAGCCCCGTCATCTCGATAACTGACACAAGCGCACCTGATTTTGTTACAAGCACATCTTCACTATCAGCACTGTCTAAGTCACAATACGTATCAATTGATTGTTTAGCCAATGAACTCAGCATGGAAAACAAATTTTCTACTGCATCATAAACCTTATGTATAACAGACATCATATTTCCCCTTAACTGATCACAAAGCCAGAGCTCATAAAAACTTTTCCTGCATCTGCATCAATTTTCACAACGTGGCCGTAGCCTTTTACTTTTGTGTCTTTCGTCAAAAATATTGTGTTATTATCTTTAGTTTTTACCCACGCTTTTCCAGGCATAACAGCAACAATTGACAAAGGGTTTACTTGGCTTGTTTGTTTGGCCAACAAAGAGTCTAGCTGCTGTTGTATCCGATGAAGGTTGCTGCTAATAGATTTTACTGCGTGCATAGCTTGAACTTCTTTTGTTAAGTTAGCTATTTGTTTTTCTAGTTTGTCTTTTTCATTAAGCTGTAAGTTTTTAATACCTTTTTGATTGGCAACAATAACCTTTTGATTCTTAAACAAACTTTTTATCTGAGCAGATAGTTGAGATAATTTCTGGTCATCTTTTTCTATTCTCCTTATTTGCGCACTATCTGCCACCTCTTGCTGACGCTTTTGCGAGTATGCTTGGCTATTTTCTCTTACATCTTTATGGTCTGCTGAATCGAGCTCAAAGTCAAATTGTGACTGCTGCTGAATCGTTGTCTTTTTCTCATGTTCTGGCAACACTGTCTTAATGACAGTATAACCACCATAAGCAAGTATAATAGCACCTAACAAATAACCAAAATAAACAGGATGAAAGGTGAATTTCTTCTTTGTTTTCTCGCCTTGTGCTAACTCATCTTCCAAACCTAACAGTTCATTATTTATATCACTGCTGTTCGTATTTTCTTCATCTAACATCAACTTACCTCTTACGATTATTAAAGTTATTCATAACTTCTTAAGTGTCATGATTTATTTTTTGACTAATTGTCTGAACCAATTGGCGGTTTATTAATGAGCTTTGCTGTACGTCTTGCATAAATAGAACACCAATCCCTGCACCTTTGGCTAATTTAACCGTCACAGGACGTGAAAACTCCTGTCGTACGGAGCTGCTTAATGATGTTCCTATTTCTCCCAGACCTGAGAAACTAGCATCACGCACACTATCATTTAGCTTATTATTGATGCAAATAGTTCCACTTTTATTACAGTTCCAACTATCTTGATTATCACTATTAAAGTACGTTCCAAACCCTTGTAAAAATGCTGCTGCGAACAAACTGCCGTAACGTAACAAATAATGATGATTTATATCGCCAGCAAGAGAGGATTGTGCCGTTTCAGAATCAATTGCATAGGCATTAATAGAAATACTGTTATTATGTCCAGGTATAGACATCTGATTAAATTTAATGACAAGTCTCTCACCTGAGAGTTGAAATTGTCCTAATAGTTTTGCACCTTTATATTTTCCTGTAACAACTGTTGCCAATACAGGTGTTCCCTTTTGATCACTATTAATAGCTGTATTAATCACTGCAAATAAAATATCCCCAGCTTTAATTAAATTAAGAGGGGCGGCCCCTTGAGATGCTGCTGCTAATGCTGCTGTGCTTTTTTCATTATCACTTTTAAAAGTATTACTATCATCATGCTTTGACCATAACTTCAACAAATTTTCTACTGACTGACGCATTCCGCTTGAGTCTTGCATCTCAAAATTACTGCCATTGTTTATTTGAAGAGCCTTTTGCTGAGGTGGAATAGTTGCCAAGTTAGCAGACAAAACATCACTTGGGCTTTTATGATTATGATTCTTAATATAAAAATCTTTTGGGCTTTCAGCTGTTATATTAGTGTTCTTTTGATAATCAGTTGCGTTATCACTGTCTGAAAATAGATTAGGGACATAACTTTGGCCTGCACTTTCTGCCTGATTAACTTGCTTTTGTTCGCTTTTTACAGATAGATTTCGATAATTATCAGTCTTAACCAATGCGGACTTATGAGGAGATATTTTATAATTCTCAACTGAAGACGGCAGGTGCATATTATTCGAGGCCGTTGGTAATAGCCAGTTTGCTGCTAAAATAATCACGCCCACAATTGCAAGTATAATGACTATAAGTCGTAACTTCGGTGATAATTTTTTCATTTTACTATCCCTCTTCTACCGTTACTGAAAAAACGCCACGGTCTTTATTATTCAATAATAAATGCGAGGTGGGTTTAATCTCATAAACATGCATTTCATCCACACCATCATTCTCACTCTGGAAGTGCCATTGTGGAGATATTAATAAATCTGGTGTTAAAACTAAGTAACTATGATGGTATGCCCATACTTTAGTCCCATCAGATACCCCTTTGACGGCTAATAACATTGCTTTTTCCGGCGCAATACCTGCCAACAGATTGACTAAGTACAATGGCGTTTGGTTAATATTTGTAGTGTCATCTTTATTGCTATTTGTACGCGTTGAAACTCGCAAGTAATTCATATCACTCCAGGTTTTTTGTCCTGTTAAAAAAGTAACCATTACAGGCACATCTAAGCCTTTTAACATAATTGCCACATTAGTTTCTTGAAATGCCTTTAGCCCTTGCAAAAGCAACACACCTCCTTGTTTATTTGGCCAAGTTATTTTGAAATCTTTGCTATTCCCGATAGTAAATTGTTTAATGGGCCAGATTTTTCCTTTTTGGTCTGTTATTACAATTGAGGTGATCATATCAAGACCAATATTAATAACTGGATGTGTAAATCGACTAGCTGGGTTTGTACTTACTTGGAAAATTTGTGGCTTTCCTACATTATTACCTTCACCTGGTTTCACTTCTGCCTCTGATTCTTGAGAGGCCACACGCTGCCTTACCTTAGCAATATATTCAGGCTTT
Source organism: Facilibium subflavum (assembly GCF_003574485.1). Lineage (GTDB taxonomy): Bacteria > Pseudomonadota > Gammaproteobacteria > Francisellales > Francisellaceae > Facilibium > Facilibium subflavum. The sequence goes on along the minus strand of NZ_QLIT01000027.1, from coordinate 12,306 downwards.
AGTGGGAACAAACTATCTAGATATTGTTCAAACCCTGTCTTATTAGGCTCTGTTTGTGCCCATCCATTACTAAAAGATATTATTATCAATAAGACAGTTTGTATCAAAAGCGATATTTTTTTTGTCATCATAACCCCATGTCTACATTATATTATTTGAAGCTGTTACCCAACAGAATAGTCAATATGCCTATAACAACTTCATATATAGACACAGCTATTTTGGTTTCTTAGCAACCATCTTATTAAAATTTCTGTTTTTTAAAAATACTTTGGTTGAACGTTAGACATAGCGTCGAACATTAAAGTAATGCTATTGCTCACATGATTGTTTTATGCTAGAAAACACGTTGTATAGTAAAATGGTTTGTGATGGGTATATGAATGTTATAGGGAATATTAAAGACGATGTTAGATGAATTGATTGAGATCCAAGGCAACTAGCTTAGCTTCTCTTATGCCACCTACTGGCGGCGAGACCATGCCACCATTGGTCACCACATAGAGCGTATTTTTCTTCTCTTTTTCCCCAAATAAAGCAGCTGTACACCCGGTAACACCTTCTAAATCCTCAGCAATAATGCTAAACCGTCTATCTCTTGAAACTCTAACAATGCTATTAAAAATATGTGTACAGACGTAGAGATTACCAGAAGAATCAATATCTAAGTCGTCTCCCAGAATACCATCAACATAAACACTCGCCTCACCAGCCTGTCCATTTAATTCTATCTCAACTTTAATAATGCAGTGGCCCTGAGTATTCGTAATATAAAGCTGTCGTTCATGAAATTTAAGACCATTGGCACCAACAATCAGGCTCCCTTCTTTGATAGGACTTTTAAGTAGCTGGCTTTTAAGCCATAACTCAGCAGATTTGTTTTTATAGTCATATTGCCAAATGCAGCCTTTTATAGAATCAGCCACAAGATAATGATGTTCTTTATATCTATGGGCAATCATTCCATTTAAAAAATAGGATGCCTCTTGAAGTTTAAATGTTTCGTTAACAATACCTTCAGTATTGATATGAAAGATCGTTGCTATATTGTTATCATCGCAGCCACTGACTAATATCTCTCCTTGAGGGCCAAAACAGATACCTAAAGCTTCTCCATTAACATGTGCAAAAGTTTCAATATCCCCACTGGGGTCTACTTTATATATAAAACCCTTGGTATCAGTAATATAAATATTGTTTACATGATCAATTGCCAGATTTTCTAAAAAGGTATTGACAGGAAAAGATGCAATAACCTCAGCATGTACCAAATTTCGTGGCGTATTTTGAGGCAGTGGTGTATAAAGTGGCTTTCTTTCGATTTCAATCGTCATATCTCATTCCTTCAAACAATTAAATTTTTTTCCATACTGACAAGTAATACAATAAATTCTTTATACACCTATTGCATCAACATAATAAAGTTACGCACCTTGCACACCAACCTAATTGATAGTATGGTAGCATGCGATCACTACCCCATACTACGCCATTTACTGTTATAAGTCTAGAGCCAGTTTATTGCATATTCTGTAATCTCCTACATGCCAGCAAGAAATGACTTTTTCAGCTTATCACCCCCATACTATGCCTCTAACTTTTTAAAAAAACATGCAACTTTCTTAGAAAAGACTAAACTCAATACATAACTGACCACAAAAAACCATCATGAGTAATAGTATAATTACACACGATCTGTCTTATCATTTATTAATGGTATTTTATACTTTATATTATACGAAAAGTGTGACAGAAACGGCTAATAAACTATTTGTTACACAATCAACAGTTAGTAATAATTTACGAAAATTGCGTGATATTTTTGATGATCAACTATTTTATAAAAACAACAACCGAATGATTGCAACAGCAAAAGCAGAAAACTTAATCGTAAAAGTTACCGACATTCTACGGCTCTATCAAAAACTTTTACCAAAAAAATATTCATTAAAACAATCTACGCACTCCTTTAACCTTTGTATAACCCCTTTACTGCAAGATCTCTGCTACACAAAAATAATACAAAAGCTGCATAACACACCATACAAACTTGAAGTATATAATCTACATGATGAACAAATGCTAAAAGAAGTTGCTAATTCGACAAACATGGATTTTATCTTAAGCTCCACCGACTTATCCCTTCCTCAGTATCATAAAGAAATACTCTATACTGAAGATTTTATTGTGATTATGAACAAAAAAAATCCGCTAGCTGGGCAAAAATTTGTAACAATGAAAGATTATTTGCAAGCTATGCATTTAGTTAACAGCTTTTCAAGTAAGAAAAGTTTTCTAGCAAATGTGCTAGATAAAAAAAATATGGAACGGCAAATATTTCTGGAAACAGATAATATTATTAGCATTTACACAGCATTACAAAAATTTAACTTTGTTCTTGCCACATTAACGCCAACCTTTTTAAAAGTCTATGAAAATATATTTGATCTAAGCGACATGTATATATGTCCATTACAGCTTAATGAAAAAGCACATCACACCCTTTATTTCTTAAATGAAAAGATGCTGATTGCTGACTATGCTAATATCAAGCAAATAATTACCTCAACAATTTATGAATCGACAGTATCATAGCTTACAATGAGGGAGACGCTATCTTTTAACATAGAAACTGCTTAGTCAAATCACTACACTGTTGTTGAAATTGTCATTGATTGCTCACTGGAAAGCGTTTTTCTACTATCTTCATTAGCAAGAACTGGAGGTTGGAAATACTTGCTCTTCTCTGTTCCTGGTATCGTTTGATAAGTATTGAAACTGCTACTGTTATTTTGCGCTAACTGCCTTTGCAAACTACGCTGAGTAACTTTTGAGCCTTCATTCAGTCCCAAGTACACTTTTAAATCACCTGCCATTTTACTTGCATTTATTCCATTGATTAAGAATTCTGCGGTAGTGCTACAGCGCCCCCATCCCGTGTTCTCACACAACTTTTTAATATGCTGCTGAAAATCACTCATGGAAAAAGTGTGCCCAAAGTCAAGCATTTCATTAATATGTTTTCTTAACTCATTTTTAACACACTTCGCATCCTCGCCTCTAGAATTAATCATTGCCATGATCATTCTTTGCTTGGCTAAATCGTCAACGTTTACTAAACCTTTGGATGCCAAATGAGATATGGTGGCTAAATAACCTTGATTTAATAATCGCTCACTTTGCTTTTGTGCTTGTGCAAAGTCCGTAGTTTTTATATCACCCACTTTGAGCTCAACCGTACTATTTTGGTAAACATTTTTAATTTTTTTAAAACCAGCTTCTTTTCTTTGTGTATTGGTATAGTTATAGTTTCTTCCAGTACCGCCTAATATGCTTGGCAACCAATCTCTTTTAAGTTTTTCTACTATACCTGGAGAATAAAATAATTGCTCTTTCTTACCTTTAGTGCTTTTGTCGTTAAGCGCTTTATGAACAGGGTTATCTTTATCTTTTCCTTCACCAAAAGCAAATAAAAGCGTTTGGTTTTGTATTTTTTTATTTTTTTCCTCCCACTCCTGAAATGCTCTCATATCATGATCAATTAGGTCACTATAACTTGGCAGCCCTTGGAAGTCATCTGTTGGTAAATTATCAAAATAACCACCATCAATGTATTGGGTGTTATTAATTGTAACTGGTTTTAAAAGAACTGGAATTGATGCAGATGCCCGTACAGCCAGTGCAACATCTACCTCTGGCGTATATTGCGCATTAAAAATTTGAAAATCACCCGTTTCTTTTTCTACAGCGGTTACAGCAAGATCCTTAAATGTCTCTGGAAAAAGTTTATTTAACGTAGACAAATCTTTAAATGTTATTGCTTCATTAGAGCGACAGCGTCTAACAATATCTAAAACACCTTTATCTTTAGATTCATGTGATCTATTCTCAAAAAATTCAAGGATATTATTTTTTATCTGTTTATTCATAAGTTCATACAACGGATCCCCATTTCTTTCTATACCATACCCATGCGTCTTTTCACCTAAAAGTCCTTTGAAATTAACTGTTTCTGATAGTTCGTATAATTTTTCTTGTGAAATTCCTGAGGCTGCTAACGCTGCTGTCATGGCACCTGCAGATGAACCTGATACACATTTTATATTATCAAACACTTTACTTTCTTTTAATGCTTTATATGCGCCAGGATAAGCTGCACCTTTTGCACCACCGCCACTAAATGTAATATATTTATAATTATGCATTTTTATCTCCTACTAAATAATTTATCGTCATTTGCAAATACAAGCTTTATTTTTTGAACACTGGACATCAGCTCTTATATTTAAATTATAAGTTAATGGTCCCTGGCTCTTTAAAAATTTGATTATTCAAAATCCTGTAATTTAAAAGACCCAATAGCACTTTAGATTTTAGTATTTACTTAATGCAGTTAGAAGAGCCAAGCACATGATTAGACATAATGTCTTATAGCATTTGTAAGTCATCCTGCGTTGTATAATTGGAAAGCAATTTATAATAAATTAAGTTGCAAATAATAGCTCGGATTCTTGCCAAAATTTAACTTTTTAAAGTACAAGCAATAAGAATCAGCTATCAATGTTATTAGGCACTATGAACAATTTACACCGTTAGGTGGATGGTTTCCAGTAATCTGATATGAGCTACTCAAACTTATTCTGTAATAATGAGCCATCAAACCAACGAATATCCTTTAAAAACTTGTTACTTTTTTCTACCTGATGGTAATAATGAACAAACACGCCAGGATGACTGATGTTTACACCTGCCACATCATCTAAATATTTTGCAAGACTACTTAATTCAGTAATAAGCTCTTTGGCTTGAAAGCTATCCACCTCTGGATCATCCAAATTTTTTTTGCACGCATAATAAAGATGGTGTAACTCTGACTGCGACATGTTCGGTAAATAAATTAACTGATCATTACCATCATAACTTAATCTATATTGGTCAAAAAGTTTTAGCTTTGCGCAATAGTCACATAATAATAAGTACTGGCTATTTTTTAATGTCTTTACCTCGACTAGCTGACAGGTGATATCATCAACTGCTAAATGGCACCCTTGGCAATACTGATGCTTGCTTTTTTGGTCCAATAGCATTGTTTGGTAATTCTTTGTTTGCTGAAAAGCTTTTTGCGTTTGATAGTTGCCTGCAATAGCAACGAAGTCTTGTGCTGTCTTTATTATGGTACTGGATTTCATGCTACTATATCCTCCAACTCACCAATAAGGTTATCAATAGTTGGGTAATGAATACTTACCCCCACTCGCTTTTCGTTATTCAGGTGCATTATTGGTGCTGCCGCTTCAATAAATACAGACTTTCGTCCAATATTGTTGATAATATACCATAAAGTGCGATCTAGCGGCTTGATCCATATAAATAAGGCAGGTGGAACAATTCCATTTTTTCTGGCCTCTATTAACAATGCTGCAACAACCGTATTTACATAAGCGTGTTGCTTGATAGTTTCTTGCACCTTATCATGCTTATAGTATCTATTGATAAAGGTTTTAATACTTTGTATAACATTGTTTTTTTGTGACTTACTTAATGCCATTCCACTCTTTAATTTTATTGCAATATCCTTGACAAAGTTCTCGGCCTGCACCCTATCTCCTGCTATATATGCACTACAAGCTGCTATAACAGTGCAGTAACAAAAATTTAACTTTTTTAAACCTGACCATTTCTTGCCTAGCTGTGATAAAAACACATGGTATGATTTATCTTTATTCAGGTTGCCTTGATGATCCAGCAAGTCATGTTTTTTAGCAAACTCCAAAGGTGTTATCCCCATAGACCACGAGCCCTCCGTAAGATCTAGCTTGCATAAATTCTTATTAATAACATAACTGGCCATTGGATTATAATCGCCTGTGAATTTTGCTAAGGTTTTCATATTATAGATATTTTGATAATATGATTGAGGATGAAATCGATATAATAAAAATGCTAAAATAATACTTATGGCGATAAAAGGATATCTGAGCACTTTCCCAACCTCCTTACACAGATAGTAAACATCACCTAAGTCAACATTATTAAGGCTGGTAGATACTAGCCAATTAGATAGCAGCTTATACTTTGGAATAAAGTATGCTATTACTTTTAGTTCATAAAACTTAAGGTAAAACAATACTGTTAATATTTCAGGCTTTAGTAAAAAATAAATAAGCCATAACACTAAAATAACAACTGCAATCGCATAAAAAACAGTGATTTCTGAACCGTCTGATGGTTGTGGTGTTTGCGCCATACTAATTCCTTATTTGTTCTGTTTTATTTTTTTGGATCATAGTCGTATTATGTTTTCACTATCGACCATATTCAGTAATGTGTTTAACAATACCGCGATAAAAAAGATTTGATCTCCTAGACATTCTAATACTAGCTCCCATTGATTATCATGATTGCTATTTAGCCTAGCATGACGATTTAATAAATAATAAAATTTTGCGTCTGCTTTATGATATATGTCTTGTAAAAATGCCTCATTCTTTACAACGTTGTCTCGAGAAAGATGCGTATTACCTGTGGCAAAGCCAATATCATTGACATCTAGAAGTTTTGTTACGACTGTTTTAAAGTTCATGGAAATTGCCTGTCTTTTAGTTGTGCATACTGTTGATTAAAAGTCTCTATTTCGCTTTTAAGCATTGCTATATTATTGTTTGTTTGAAACTTGACTTTAGCTATGTCGAGCAAGTTGCTATATAAACCAAAAATTGCCTTACGAATTTGTTGCTTTGTCCATCCAAGCTCTATGCCAATCCTATAAAATACCTCTATTAAGCTTGGCTCATCAACAACATCGCTTTGATGAATTCCTCCAAACATCTTTGAAAATTCGTCATCTTGAATAAGGTCGGTTGATAAGAAAAGAAAACTATTCTGGTATTCAGGCAACTGGGTCCTGAGCTCCTGCATAATCTCGCTAATAAAGTCTTCATTATTATCAACATTTGTTAACTGCTGAAGATATATTGAAGTTAAATTTTCCAATCCTCTATGCTTGCTTTCTTGTATTAATAAGTTTAATAGTGGTGATAACTCCATTTCATAAGGCTTGCCAGATAATGTAGTCAGATTATCTGTATTATAAACCTTGGAAAGTATATCTACCTGATCAATTAGGATAGGAGAAGACTTTATAAATGCATTCACACGCAATTGCTTTGTTTTGGGTGGATTGGCATAGAACATACGCGCACGTGTAATACCCGATTTAAAAAAAACATGCGCCTCGCCAGGTGCTTGCTCTTTTAAATCCATCAGATCAATTCTCGATCTTTTTTCAACCCCAGCCTCTTTCGAATCTCTATAGCTTAATGCGCTTCCATCATTTCCCATATTATAGCTTCTTGCAACGGTGACATAAGCTTCCCCAGCAGTTTTGCTGAAAAAGTCCCATGTCTCTGTTGGGTCTTCAAGCTTCATACAAATTTTTACGTTTGTGTTTGCAAAGATAGACGCTGCTTCCTCTTTAGAGGCTTTTTGAAAAGCTGGTAAGTCCTGACCCGCAAAAATGACTGAAAAGCCAAGTGATCGTGCCTGTGCAGGCACCACTGCAAAGCCTTCTACAGCATAATAGCCATATTCATCGAGTACACATAAGAATGGTTCATTTGAATTTGAAGGCTTGGCCTCAATAACATCTTTATAGTCACCTTGTAATTTATTACCTAAGCCTGAAGCCAGCATGGTTTTCAAGCTGGCGATAATCAATTTACCTAAATTTGACAACTCGTCCGGCGACTTTTCCAGCGCTGGTAATAATACAACTAAGATGCGTCGATTTAAGATAACATCCTCAAAGTCGACCTCAGCCAAATTTGTGCGCATTATGTATGCATAAACGTCAGCCAATGAACCAAAAATTCTGGTTAGCTGCATTGTGATATAGCCATGTTGCTCATAAGTTTTATCTGATTGTTTACCAACGTTTTTTTTCTGATAACCTGGCAAAGTTGCTAAATAATTATAAATTGGGTCAGTAACAGAAAATGGTAACTTTTCCCTTAATGTGATTATATTATTATATTGATCGACTACTTGTTGCTTCTCAAGTAAATCTTCAATAACATCCAAGACAAAATATTTACGAATAAGGCTGGCATCTAATTGGAAATAGCCTTCATCTCTTAAATAGACCAACACACGCATCAATGCTTCGACAAAAGATATTGCTCGGCCTTTCCACATATCTCCATCACCACCGCCACTTGATGAGGACCCCATAAGGCTAACGATCAGCTGTGATAACATGCTTGATGACCCCGCAGCAAAAGGATTTAATGTGTTCGAAGTCGCCTCTTTTTGTTTGCCAATAATATCCTGACCTCCTGTCATATAATTAATCACGAGTAAATCATCTTCTCGCCCAAGGCTTCTTGCCACCGAGAATATTTTTGCATAAAGCGCGTTATCCCCTTTACCATCGACATAAATAAGGCCACTACCCCTAACTAAAGCATTGTATGAAAGTGAAATAAGCGCCTCTGTTTTACCACTGCCCGTCGAACCAAAAATCAGTGCATGTGTGCGCATATCATCATTAGCAAACCACAACTCATGTTTCAAATTGACATCATTACCAAAATAGTAAATACCCTGTGCTTTCCCAGGCTTCCCCGAGGCAGGCATTGGCGCATTACTATCCTTAAATTTCGACCCAATAGGCAATTTAAATGGTAATACTGGCCTTTGCAAAATAATATAAAGGAATAAAGACAACATTAATAAGAATAAAAAGTCATTTACTAATGGAAAAACATACATACAAAATGCAAATGCCAGCATTAATGCTGGGGCATATCTGCGATCCAAAATAAAATCATAAACCCTTGACTTTAATGGCCTTACATCTCTTATACTACTGTCTGGTCTGGCTTCTTGATGCTTTTGCAGACCTCGAAACGCTTTTTGACTCACAGCCTTCTCCACTTGATTTTTTTCTTGCCAAAAAGCAGTGTGCGAAACATTCTTGCAAAAACTGTTAGACTAATATTCAAGCGATATAATAATACAAAAAATATTACCATAATAATATCAAGCGTTAATGTCCAAGCTCTAAAATGGAAAAAAGAAATAGCAATAAATATAAATACCCGTGCATCAATAAAGAACAATACTGGTGTTCTGCTAGAGTCTCGCCAATGGGTTGATGTATTAATACTCATAAAGTTGATACCTTTTGATAGGTTGATAGGGAAATCAGTTGTTGTTCAAATGCAGCATGAGCGCTTTGCTGGCGTGTGACACCATGCGTTGCAAAAATATCATTGATATTTTGTTGAAGTTTGTTTAATGATAGTGATAATAAATATGCCCTTAATTTTGGCGTCAATGTTAAATGCTCACGGATAGCAACCTGTCCACCATGCAAATTCGGAACCAATGTTTGCCAGACCAATAACCGAGCAGATGATAAAAATGTATGCATTTTTAGGCCTCTTTGCTCATATGGAAACATTTCAAACACTCTTTTGAATGTATCAACAACACTATTACTGTGTATGGTTGTATAAACAGGATGGCCTGTTAATGCGGCCTCTAACACAGCATCTAATGTCTCTAAATCACGCGTTTCACCAACCATAATTAAGCCAGGTTTTCGCCTTAACGCATTTCTGACACCTGCACAAAAACTTGGGAGGTAGCGTGGTACTTCTGTTTGGCTTATAATAGATTGTGCATCTTGACTACTATATGTATACTCAATTGGCGATTCATAAGTAAGTATCTTTAATCCGTGCTGTGCTGCACATAAATGTTTATTAATAACAGCTGCCAATAAAGAACTTTTTCCTGAGCCTGTGGCCCCTGAGACAATAACTACCCCTTGTTGAATTTTAAACTTTTCATAAAACTCAATATTAACGCCAACATTCTCTAAAGAAGGTGGGGTTGAAGGAATAACACGTAATGATATTTGAAGACTGTGTATACCTTTTTTATAATGACAAGCTGTAATGTTAACCCTGAAACGATTTTCAACCTTTCTAGAATATAAACAATCATTATAGCTTATATCAATATCGTGGCCGCTCATAACAAGCGCAATAACATTATCACCATAAAGGCAAACGGCAATATCTTCAACGTCCTTAACAGACAATATGCGTGAACCAATGGTTACTAATGCTCCTTGTCTTTCAACAAAAACATAATGACCAGCTTGTATGGTGATATCAGAAGCTCCAATGTCAAGACAATACTTTAATAATACGTTCAAATCAGCTTTCGCATAAAAAACTGGATTTATGTATTCACTTTTATTTTCTGTGATTTTCAAATTGTTTAAAGTCATGCTTTATGCCCCTCATAGAAAGTACCGGTTTCCACTCACTGGCCGCTAAATTAAATGATGAATTTTTGCTAAGCTGCCACTTATTATTATCGATAACCAAGTGTCTCTTATCCCCTGTAATGCCATTTTGCTCAAATGCAACTTTTGGCATTGTAATCATTCCTTTTGTTACAAGTTCTTTAAACAATAACATACCCTTAAAATCTCGGGTTAGATGCTTCATGCTTGTTTGAAATATTGATAACCCTTGCTTTATCCCTTCTTGCCAAGCCACATTTATTGATTTATCCCACAGACGTTGTTCTTCATCATTTTTAGGAAACAGTGATGCATCAGGTAACTTTGGCTTTTGATAATCCATCCACAAATAGTCACGCCAATTTGGTGGATTAACAACAAATTTAGCAGGCTTTATAATGTGATATGCTTCACCATTGATACTAAGGCTTTGGGCATTATCTGATAAATTGCTTGTATTATAGTTTGCAACCACTGTTGGTGGTAAAATATGATGTGGTAAAAGTAAAGCATTAAAATTATAAACTTTATTCAGTACCGCTGCATTTTTAGATAAGAAGTGGTTAATATCAATCGCTATTGAGCGCAAGCCCGCCTGTGCACCTAAAGCCATTGCTGCGTCTTTAATTGCTTTTTGACGAATAGTCAAGTCAGTATTTGCATGGACATTTTGTGCCAGCTGACTTATATTGCGCAAATCCTGCAAACTATAGTCAATTGATTGTGCGTGTATCATTGCTCATACCTTAAACTTAGAATCTTATTTTCTTGATTAATGTAAATAAACGCTGAGTTCTTGGCTTGAATCTGCACATTCTGTAATACATGCAAAATGGTTGTTATCACCGGTTGTTTTGGTGAACCTACTTGTATCAATATCGGCAAATGTGGCTTTTTACCATAAACTTGAAACTGATAACCTGTGACTGATGCTATCTTCTCAAGTAATGGTGTGATATCACCATACCAACTTAACTCGACACGTTTTTGTAGCACATGATTCTTAATATTAGAAAATGGCAATTGTGCTTTTTGCCCATCTGGGTTCTCTATCAAACTCAATTGATTCAGTGTTGTATCGATGCTTTTACTTGAATTGCTTATTTCTTGTAAAAGCTGTTTTTCATAATCAACCTTTTTAACAATAGGCGCTTGACTTGCACAACTAGATAAAGTTAATGTGAGCAAAATGATCACAAAATTAACTTTGTGTTTAGCTATTATTTGAGTTAAGCGCATTAGAGTCTACCGTGAAAGTTTGTTTGCCACTATCTCCAGCACCTGTCATTATCGTGCTTTGAAGCATTTGAATTGCGGGGACAAGACACATTAGAAAAATGCCAACCATAATATGGCCCATACCATTTTTCACATGCTCTCCTTGAGCGCCTTGGGAAGTGTGATATTTGCGAAACATATTTAACCCGGAGAATACAAACCACATACCCGCTAAAGTCGCCACAATCTGAATAAAATCTTCAAGCTGTGAAACCACCTTGAGTAAATGGCCTGCCCACTTTTGAAAATCACCGCCGGCATAGCCCCCCCCTGAGTCTTGTGAGGCAAAGCTTATTCCAACACCTAATGCTAGTAATAATACACCTGTAACAATCCTCAATATAAATCTTTTTTTGTGTCGAGTAGACATCTCTGTTTCTCCTATTTATAATTTAAATTTTAAACATAATGTGAGAAAGCATGATGCCCCTCACAGAACCGTACTTGTAGATTTCCCACATACGGCTCTTCAACTTAACTCACTGAACCTGTTAAAGTATAAAAATCATGTGTGATTCGTGGCTGCGGTAGTGGGTAGCGTTCAATATATTTGTTGAACTTCTCCCAACTTAATTTCCGCTTTTGGCTTCTTCGATTTAACCATTTCTTTGCCAGCCTCTTGGCAATTGAGTAATAACTTGCGATCGCTGGGAAATTCCCGCTCACGCCATAGTATTCAAAATGCCCTCTTAGCTTGGCTTTGAGTGTTT
>NZ_QLIT01000026.1 GCF_003574485.1 Facilibium subflavum | reverse complement strand
CCCGGTCTTTCAGCTCGGATACATTTGCCAGCCCAACCTTAGCGCCTTCGTTTTCACTCATCCAAAGGCCTAGCACATCTTTTCTACCTGTACGATCTATGCCTAAAGCAACATAAACGGCTTTATTTAGCACACGCTTATCCTGACGGACTTTAACCACCAAACAATCAAAGAAAACAATCGGATAAACCGCATCTAATGGCCGAGATTGCCAATGTTTGACTTCTTCCAATACCTCATCGGTAATTTTGCTGATTAAGCTTGTACTGATCTCAGCACCACCATAAAGCTCCTGCAATTGTAATTGAATATCTGAAACACTCATGCCTTTGGCATATAGTGAAATAATCTTTTCATTCAAACCTTCAATCCGCGTGCTTCGCTTGGGAACAAGTACAGGATCAAATTCGCCTGAGCGATCACGAGGCACATCAATTTCCAATGGGCCATCTTCTGTTATTAGGCTTTTTCTTGCCGTGCCGTTACGTGCATTAACAGAATCGCTACGTTCATGCCTGTCATAACCAAGGTGTGCTTTTAGTTCACCTTGTAAAGCACGTTCAACCAGACCTTTGGTTAATTGCTTCAATACGCCATCTGATTTAAATAGATTGGATAAATCAGCACCTGATTCAACAATGAGATCAAGCGCTTGATCTAATGCTTTGTTTTGTTCTTTGTTTTTCATCTTTCGTCCTTAGATTATACGTTTTAACCATTATAACCTATGAAAGAATTTACACAGTTATTTCATTACTCCCATTTTCAAAGGGAGCTAACCTGACACTTTTCAATGACTCCCAAAAAGTATACTTTATTGACCAAATCGTAACCGCTCCATAAAGGGCACACTTCCCCTATAGGACCTATCAGCCATTTTTTGAAAAAACAGGTGCTTCTGTTTTGGTTTCCTTCGGTTTGCTTTGTTTGTCCGGTTTAAGTTTAGCGACATGCTGCTGGGCAAACTTTGGTGTCAGCTGTTCATAATCTCGGTCAGATCTGGCACTGCCAATACGATCAAACACATATCTTAGGTAATCAAAAACCTTTAAATTGTATAGCTTGGCATTTTCAATCAAGCTAATGAGATTCGCACCGGCCTTAGCACCCTCAGTATTTCCAGCAAACAGCCAATTCTTTCTGCCAACGGCAAACGGTTTGATTTTTCTTTCAGTATCGTTGTTATCAATCGGGATGGCACCGTGTTCGGTATATCTTGTCAACTGTGGCCAGTTATTCAAGCTATAAGCAATCGCTTTTCCAAGCTTTGATTGCGGCGGTGTTTTTAACACAACATCATCCAGCATTTTTTTAATCTCATCTAATACAGGTATGGCTTCATCCTGCCTGATTTTAGCTGCTTGCTTATGTGTAAAGCCTTGTGCTTTGATGTCTGTTTCTATGGCATAAAGCTTACCAATGGTCTTAAGCATCTCATCGGCAACACCTGGTTTCTTTTTGGCATCCTTATCCAGCGCTTGTATCACCTCAACAAATTTACGTCTGGCATGCGCCCAACAACCAACCGATATACGCTGACTATCCTCGCCAAACAAAAGGTTGTACCCATTGTAGGCATCACTTTGGACATAACCTTTATATTCTTCCAGTTTGTCTTTAGCGTTTTGACCTGCGCGTGTGGGTTTGTATTCATACACAACACCGGCTGTGTTGTTATACAACCACATATACCCATTATGAGAGATTTTCTGTGGCTGGGTTCTTTCATTGACAACCGTCACACCCGTTTCATCAGCCTGAATGTAAGGCAAGGGTTTCATCTGTTCAAATATCTCATCAACAATCGGTTGTACTTTTTGGCCTAATTGCACTAACCAGCGACACATACTGTTTCTTGGGATTGAAATATCCAAGCCCCGCCAGATTGACTCCTGGCGGTACAAAGGCAAGTGATGGCAATACTTTGCCTGCACAATATGGGCTAAAAGACCACTTGAGGCCTGACTCTTAGCAATTGCTTGGGGTGGCATGGAGGCCATTTTTATACCCAATTCGTCTTTGCCGGGAACGGCATATTTTAAGCGAACATGCTGCAATACACGAACCGTTGCCGGAATAACATCTAATTGTTCACAAACCTCTTCACCTATAAGGCGATAACGTTCACCATCGGCCGTTATCAGCTCTTGTTCAGGCAGATCATAAATAACACGTTCTCGTGGCAGGTAATCCGGTAACGGCAGGCGCTTTCCACGTTTTTTGCGTTGATAAGGTTTGACTTCAATCGCCTCATTATCACAGCCTTCTACTACATCTTCAACTTGAGTGAAGGCCGGGTCAACTGATTCATCAAACAGCCAGCCCTGGCGATCATTTAGATCTGTGTATTGCTCAGACGAACGGCCATAGCGTTTGGCTAATAACAAGCGGATGGTTTCCTGCAACTGATTGATCTGTGCTTGTTGGTTATCAATTCTTTTGCTTTGCTCATCAAGCTTTTGGGTTTGTACATCGATAACCAATTGTTTGTTGTGCAGATTGGTATCATAGGATTTTTGCAGACAGGACAACGCCGCATTCAGTGATGCATTTTGTTTTTTTAATGCGTTGATATCATCGCTCAATGTGGTTGGCCTGCGGCTTTCAATCAATGGCTTATTATACCATAAAACCCTGATTTCTCGCGGGTTTTAAACACATTTTTTCAATAAAAACAGGAATAATTTAAGGCCTTCCTACCCACCATATTGGCATAATCCAATCCTGAGAGTAACCATTGAAATTGATCAGCATCCAAAGCCACAATCTGGCCATTTTGATAACGCAGTTTAAAGCGATCTTTCTCCAGACGCTTCATCCACAGCGCAAAGCCATTTTTATCAAAGTACAATACCTTCATTCGATTGCGGGCCTTGTTGCAAAAAACAAAGTAGCTGCCTTTTTGTGTGGGAGCACAACCAAACTGGGATAAAACCAAAGACGATAAGCCATCGATACTCTTGCGCATATCTACCGGGAAGTTGGCCAGATAAATTTCATGTGCCGGCGTTAACATCACAAGGTACCCTTAACGTGATCCCAAATGGCAAATCAATTTCAATCATGCCTTTTTGTTTTACCGTATTTGCATCGATATAAAAAGGAATAAAACCAGAAGGGGCATGGGATGATGGGTTAGCGTAATCCTTTGTTACCTTAATGCGCGGTTTAAGCGCACCTTCTGCAATGAATTTGGTACGCCATTTGGAAAATGATGCTTTGGATACTTCCTGTTCCTGGCAGAATTTGTCCTGTGTTAGCCCTGAGACTTCCCAATCCCTAATAATTGATAGCCACTTGCTTTGCGTTTCTGTCATCGTCTGTGCTCCATATTTGTGAATAAACAACAACAGTATGATTAAGAACAAACGCCTTTACTAGATGGGGTTTATGGAGCGGTTACACCAAATCTAACTTAATTTCTCAAGTACTACCATATACCCAAAATAGTGTATATTATTAATCATAATCTGTTTTAAACCATCCGAACATAACACATATATTAGTATTGAACTTTAGAGTCCATCCATTAAAATCATCCATACTTATTTTTTCCAATGTACTATTATCCATAACTAGAAGTTGACGGGTAATTTCTATAACATTTTGACCAAAATGATTTAATTTTTTTTTGACTTTATTCTGAATATAGGGCATAAGTGATTTAGTTTGACTTTTGAAAGGATTCAAACGTACATAATCATTAACGCGCTGGCTATGAAATTTTTGTTTATCATTTTTGACAGTGGTCCAAAATTTGTCATCAGTAGAATTCTTATAATCACATTTCATTTCAATAAACTTTATAGGACTTATGATTTTATTTTTTAAACTATAAGAAAATTCTTCATGTAATTTTTTATCGGTATATACAAGATCAAGTATCTTATTTATATATTCTGTGGTAATTTCCCTATCTATGTTTTGAGTATGTAGTTTTGAATATTTTTGAAACCAAAAGAATATTTCTGCTTGAAACCAACCTTCCCAACCACCATTCATATCATCAATAAAATAATTAATTTTTTCAAAATTATTACATACTACATCAACAGTCGTTGCTAAAAGCATAAAGTCGCTTATACAAAAATTACGCTCTTCATTATTTTGAAACTTAACTTTTACGTTAATATCCTTGTGATTAAAATTGTTACAATTAACTATATTATCATATATTTTAGTAATTTGACTTTCATTATTATTTGACATTAACTGATTAAAACCACCTTGCGAAAAATTCTGATTATTGTTTTGAGTCATGTATGATTCATTTGAATTTTTTCTATTTAAAGTTAAATTATTTGACATTAACTGATTAAAACCACCTTGCGAAAAATTCTGATTATTGTTTTGAGTCATGTATGATTCATTTGAATTTTTTCTATTTAAAGTTAAATTATTTGGCATTAACTGATTAAAACCACCTTGCGAAAAATTCTGATTATTGTTTTGATCGCTAGATTGATGAAAAAAGCAGTAATTAGTATTTGGAACTGCTGGACTATTGCAAAAAATACACCTCATTGTATACACCTCATTGTATATGTACTATATTTATTTAAATCATGAACAAAGAATACACTGAAATTATTTCTAGAATATTTCATACATGTTTCATTTTGTAACATTCTAAAATCATGACTATAAAAATATTCATGCTAGTAACAAAAAGTATACTTTTTTGTATTTTTATCATTGCTTAAATATTATTGTCTATAAAAATAGTATATAATATGTTGCAGTAAAGTTTTAGATGAAAATAAACGGATTTTGCATGGGAAAGCCATATCAACCACCCTATACAATCACATCAAAAATAATTAATCTGGTTTCACAAATCAGCGAGTCGGTAGGGCGATTATCTGTTATCACCGATAATGAAAATGCATTGAGATTAAGACGTAGTAATAGAATTAAAACGATTCAAGGTTCTTTAGCGATTGAAGGCAATACATTAGATGAGTCAAACATAACCGATATTATCAATGGTAAACGTGTATTGGCGCCACAAAAGGAAATCCAGGAAGTACGTAATGCGATAGAGGTTTATGATCATTTTGATAAGTGGCAGCCTAATAATGAACAACATTTATTAGACGCGCATCATATTTTAATGAAAGGGCTTATCGATGAAATCGGCAATTATCCAGCAATTACCGGCAAGTT
>NZ_KZ984699.1 GCF_003574485.1 Facilibium subflavum | reverse complement strand
TAAACCGGACAAACAAAGCAAACCGAAGGAAACCAAAACAGAAGCACCTGTTTTTTCAAAAAATGGCTGATAGGTCCTATAGGGGAAGTGTGCCCTTTATGGAGCGGTTACTTTTAATACGGTAATCAATCAATATATAAAACTTACTTCCAGCTGGCGTTTTCTAGCTTATGCGCTAACACCAAGCATACTGTTATCAGGATTTATCGCCTTTATTAGCACAGTACCATTTTTGTACATAAATCAACTTAAGATGAGTTATTATGCCTTTGCCATCTATCAAGCAATACCTGGCGCAGCACTAGCAATGATTGGTTTCTTATCTGGGGCGATCAATCGTAAAATAGGGTCGGCTAATTGCATACTATTAAGCATTACGATTTGCACACTTGGCACAATGCTTTTATACACTAGCAGTATTTATATGCCAACATCTGCTAATTTTTACACTTTTTCTATGACCATCATATGTATTGGCTCTGCATTACAGTTCAGCATTGTTTTTTCACGATCACTAGAGATATTCCCAGAACTCCAAGGTGCTGCATCTTCTTTGATTACGCTATTTAGTCGCTCCTGAAGAAACCTTAAGTTGNNGATTTGGTGTTATTTACACCAAAAAACTATAAAAGGCAAGCACAAACCAATGACTTTTGTTTTCAAAAGCATAAAAAATCGCCATTAAAGAAACAGCAATAAGACCAAATAATGATAGAGCACTCATCAACAAAAATTAAACTGAAAAAGAAGATCCACAGCCACAAGTTGTCTTGGCATTAGGATTACGAATCACAAAATGTGCGCCTTCCAAATCTTCCTTGTAATCGATATCAGCACCAATAAGGTATTGGAAACTCATTGCATCTACCAGAAGGTAAACACCATGGTTTTCGATAACCATATCATCTTCTTTTTTCTCTTCGTCAAAAGAAAAGCCATACTGAAAACCTGAGCATCCACCACCTGTAATATAAACACGAAGCTTTAAGGCATCATTACCCTCTTCTTCGATAAGTTCTTTTACTTTTAATGCTGCAGCATCCGTAAAATTAATGGGTTGTGCTTGTTGGACTGCCATATTGACGCTCCTTTAGAAATATATCAGAATAAATTTAATATTAATTTTTTGCAGTTTGTAGTGGAGCCAGTTTTATCTTGCCCATTCTATCGATATTTTGCACCATCACTTGCAATATTTTACCTTCAGATAAGGTGTTTGGTTTAACACCAATCGCTTCAAGCTCAGCAAACGGCAGCAAACCATCTTTGCCTGGTAAAATATTAACAAAGGCACCAAAATCAAGGATTTTAACAACCTTACCTTCATACGTTTTACCTATCTCAGCGCTGGCAGTTAACGCCTCTACTTCTGCAATAGCTGCATTTAATGCTTCTTTGTTGTGGGCAAAAATCTTCACCTCACCATTATCAGAAGTATCGATTGATGCACCCGTTTTTTCGGTAATGCCTTTAACCGTTGCACCACCTTTTCCAATAATATCACGTATTTTAGAAGGCTCCACCTGGATCACCTCAACTTGCGGTGCGGTATCAGAAGTTTCTGCTTTATATTCAGAAATGACTTCGTTCATAATACCCAGGATATGCAATCGACCTTCTTTAGCTTGTGCCAGTGCTGCTTGCATAATTTCACGGGTAATACCTTTGATCTTGATATCCATCTGTAGTGCTGTGACACCATACTTCGTACCAGCAACCTTAAAGTCCATATCACCCAAATGATCTTCATCCCCCAGGATATCTGATAATACAGCGAATTTATCACCTTCTTTAATCAAGCCCATTGCAATACCAGCAACAGGTGCAGCCACTGGTACACCAGC
>NZ_KZ984698.1:31754-32039 GCF_003574485.1 Facilibium subflavum | reverse complement strand
AATTTTAGTTGACCAGAACACCTTAATGTTCACTGCCGAATAAGCAGCTTAGAAAACCATCTTTCTTAAGTTCTACTCCAAAGAACTGTTCACTGCCGCACAGGCAGCTTAGAAAAAGTACACCTAACCGTAGAGACCTAAGCGAGCGTTCACTGCCGAGTAGGCAGCTTAGAAAATCAAATCATGAAATATATGGTGTGACAGGTAGTTCACTGCCGAGTAGGCAGCTTAGAAAAAATGTAAATATTGAAAGAAGTAAATGCAGAAGTTCACTGCCGAGTAGGG
>NZ_KZ984698.1:0-31553 GCF_003574485.1 Facilibium subflavum | reverse complement strand
CGCCCGAAGCACTGATAGCGCAGGGCTGCTTGCAAGGTAATGCAGGATAGCATTATTGCGGCAAGGCTTAGAAGTCATGGTTACGATACATTAAATAACTGAAGCTACTGGTTCAAATCCAGGGCATAGTTCTGAATACTTTTCAGCAGACTCTTCAAGCAAAGCCGGTGAAACCGCATTAATATCTTATTCTGCGAGGTAAATCCAATGCAGCAACTTTAACAAAGCCTTCAACAGCATTATTTACCATTGCTGCTGCGCTGCCGTTAAGCACAAAATCAGGGAGCGTTTAGTTTACGTATTTTTAAGTGCTTGAAGTTTCGTCAGTTTTCCTCCTAAAATATGGTAGTGCAGATGTGGCACTAGCTGCCCACCACCTTCCCCTGTATTAATCAGGGTCTTAAACCCAGTTTCAAGTCCCAGCATGGTGGCAACTTTTGTCAGGTTTTGTGTTAATTTTGCAATGAGATCATTGTCTTTATCAGTAAGTGTGCTTAAGCTCTCAATATGCTTTTTAGGTACAACGAGAACATGCACCTCTGCTGCAGGGTTGATATCATGAAAAACAACCATGTCTTTATCCTCAAAAACCTTTTGTGCAGCTATCTCACCGTTGACGATTTTACAGAAAATACAATTACTCATCAAATTCTCCTATATTTGGTTTGTTACATTATTATGTTACTCATTTTTAGGGTGAATAACATAATAGATAATTAATAAAATAATGCCCAAAACACTAATACCAATAGCATGGCGGCTGAGAAGGTGGTGGATAGTATCTAAAACCGGCTGCCAACTGCTAAATATGATGCCAAGCGCTGTTAAAATAATACCGCTACCCAAAAGTAGTCGGTGTTTTTTACGCTTGACTTTGACTGTACTTATTGTGGCGCTATGGTTTATGTATTGCGCCTGTTGGTGTTGTGCTTTAATTAAATCCAATAACATGCCAGGCAGCTCAGGCAGGTGCTCACTTAGATCAGGCAACTGGTCGTATGAGCGCTTTAAAAATCCTTTTAAACCTACACGATTTTTCATCCACGCTTCTAAGAAAGGTTTTGCTGTTGCCCATAAATTAAGTTCTGGATACAGATCACGGCCCAGTCCTTCAATGTTAAGCAAAGTTTTTTGCAAAAGAACTAATTGTGGTTGCACAGTCATATTAAAGCGTCTGGCAACTTGAAATAAGCGCATTAACGTATAACCAAAGGAAATTTCAGATAGCGGTTTTTCAAATATAGGTTCACAAACAGTTCGAATCGCAGACTCAAGCGCATCAACCCTTGTATTAGCCGGTACCCAGCCAGACTCGATATGAAGCTCGGCAACTTTTTTGTAATCGCGGTTAAAAAAGGCCAGAAAATTTCCAGCAAGATAATGCTGATCTTCTCGTGTTAATGTGCCAACAATACCAAAGTCAACAGAGAGATATTTGGGATCTTTAGGGTTGCTTGCATCTATAAAGATATTTCCTGGGTGCATATCTGCGTGAAAAAAACAATCACGAAAAACCTGGGTATAAAATATCTCAACACCGCGTTCTGCCAAAAGTTTAAGGTCTGTATTTAAGGACTTAAGTCTTGCAACATCTGAAACGGGGATGCCTTTGATTTTTTCAATAACAAGCAACTGGCTTCGACAATATGGCCAGTAAACTTCTGGCACATAGTGAATATGGCTGTTTTTGAAGTTACGTCTTAATTGCGAAGCATTGGCAGCTTCACGTAATAGATCAAGCTCATCAAGCAGGTTTCGACTGATTTCATCGACAACTTCAACAGGTCGTAATCTTTTAATGCCAGGTAAATAGCGCTCAAGCATCTTTGCTAAAGTTTTTAATAAAGAGGTATCTTGAATGAGGATTTTCTCGATATTCGGACGCAGTATTTTTACTACCACCTGTTGTTGGTTTGGCAATGTAGCGCTGTGAACTTGTGCAATAGATGCCGATGCTAAAGGTGTTGGGTCAAAGTGTAGAAAAGCCAATTCAACTTTTTGTCCTAAGATGCTTTCAAGGGTTTTTATTGCGTAACTGCTTGAAAACGGGGGAACTTTATCTTGAAGCTTGGCAAGTTCATCAGCAAGATCTGGCGGCAAAAGATCTCGCCTGGTAGATAATGCCTGGCCAAATTTAATGAAAATTGGTCCTAATGTTTCAAGCGCCAGGCGAAGCCGTGTACCACGGTCATACGTTTGGCGATTAAACCATGCAAACGGGTTTACAAAAGCGATAAACCTTAAGGTCTTTAATAAAGGAATATCTGCTAACATTGCCACTACATTATACTTATTCAGAATGTAGCTGATGTAGATAAGACGTAACCATTTTTTAATCTGGTGCATTTGACAGCCCTTTTGGTAATAGGTGTTTCATTTTTTCAGTTAAACGATCACAATCTTGTTTAAGCGTTTGGATGTCATCAAAAAAATCATCAACTTCTTCTTTACAGGGGAAAAGCCTTTTTTCTTCATGAAGATATTCGATCAGCTCACTGTGAAAGCTTGATCTGCTTGCTAAGAGCCATTGTTTTATCGTCTGTATAGGGCGTTTTAAGATGTATGTAACGGAGCGATGCGTTTTATTACTTAGATAAAACAAAAGGTCAGGGCGAATGGCTTTAAAAAAGCGCTGATATGCCTGTAGTGTTTGCAGATTGCCCTCAAATGTGACGCGTTGTTGCTGAATAAAGCTCTCCGGGTGCTTGTTAATGAGCATGGAGATGAAATCATTTGCATTGGCTGATAGATAATTAATTGGCTTATCAGGTGCCTCTTGAGTAACATTTAGTGTGTGGTCATCAGGTATTAAGAAGAAATGAAGGTTTAAATCCTGAATAATAATCGCAAGTATCTCATTATTTAACTGTTGTAATAAGAATTCTTTTTGTGGATCCAGTCCTAAAATACGATCAATTAATTGATTTAACAGTCTTAATTCTTTCTGCATTATTTAACTTCTCTTTTAGTATTTATAGCCAATATGTAAAGCAACAACGCCACCGGTCAGGTTATGGTAATAGACATGGTCAAATCCAGCATCAATCATCATCTGTTTTAAGCTTTCTTGATCCGGGTGCTTGCGGATTGACTCTGCCAGATAGCGGTAACTATCTGCGTCATTTGCAACGATTTTTCCCATAAACGGTAAAATCTTAAAGGAATATTGATCATAGATTTGGCTTAACAAGGGGAGCATGGGTTTGGAGAATTCAAGCACCATGAGTTTTCCACCTGGCTTTAATGCTGGGTACATTGATTGTAATGCCTTGCATTTATCCGTCACATTTCTAAGGCCAAAAGATATGGTGATACAGTCAAACATATTATCGGCAAATGGAAGGGCTTCTGCGTTGGCTTGAACGTATTGAATGTTGCCGATACACCCACGATTGGTTAATTTTTCTTTGCCAATTTTAAGCATCGATGCATTGATATCACTTAATACGACAAGACCATGATCTTTCACCATGTGCGTGAATTGATAAGCAAGGTCACCAGTGCCGCCTGCAAGATCAAGAACCCTATTGCCAGGTTTGACACCAGACTTAGCCAAGGTGAATTTTTTCCAGAAGCGGTGAATGCCAAAAGACATCAAGTCATTCATGATATCGTATTTGCTGGCAACTGAGTGAAAAACCTGAGCGACTTTTTGTTGTTTTTCCTGCCACTTTACTTCTTCAAACCCAAAGTCGGTGGTCTTTTCATCAAAGTGATCTGTCATATAAAATATTAATTGGCTTAGATTGCCCATCAGTATAACGTAAAAATGCTTATAAAATCACCTTGAATAAATAGATTTTAGGAAACAATTATCATGCGTAAAAAGATTAATCTGGTGCTTGTACATCTTTATCTGGTGTAGATTTCCAATAAAATTCGTTTTCAATAACAGGTTTTTGTGGCTGGGGTAGACCATATTTTTGTGTGTTAGGATCATGATATCCCGGTGTCTTTGGCGGTGCATCTGCATCAGCTGGTGCAAGAAAGCTGAATTTTTTTTTGCGTGCAGGCACTTACAAAAAGACTTATTAAGGGAATAAGCAAAATCGCTAGGAAGGTGCCTTTTTTCATTATTGTAACCACTTTGATATTTAGTATTGTTCTTTGAGTATGGTAGAGAATAGGTGCTTTTACAAGTCAATCATTCATGATGTGAGGAAAGATGAAATGCTGCTGCTGTAAAAAAACGCTATCGCATGCTTTGCGTTACTATCAATTGTAGATACAATAATTGTGATCATTTTAAAACAGGTTTAGAGGGTATATTATGTTTAAAAAAGTTTTTCCAGGTGCTTCTATCGTCTTAGCATCACTGTGTTATGCTGGCATTGCACAGGCTGCAGCTGAGCCTGTATCAACCATAAGTTTTCAAAAAACAAGTCAGATGATTGTGAAATCTGATACAGCACTTGTTAATGTGGTGGTCAATGCGACAGCGCTTAAAGATGACAGCCAGATTATTCAAAAGGCTGCATTGCAGAACTTAACTTCCATCATTCCTAAGGTTGATTGGAAAGTTATTGATTTTAAAGAATTTCAGGCTGACAGTGGTGCACAAAATATCAAACTTGTGATCCAGACACGCTTAACGAGTTCACAAATTAAGACACTGAAAGCGCAGTTAAAAAATAATAACTCGAATAACAGCCGGTTTCAGGTTGATGTGGTCAGCTTTGCGCCAAGTAGCGACATGATTGATAAGGCCAAAGATGATATGATGATTAAGATGTATCAGTCCATCCAGAATTATGTCAAAACATTTAATCAGCAAACAGGCGAAGATTATGTGATTAAAAATGTCTCTTTTAATATTGATGCAGTTTCGCCTCAAAGCCCACGTATGATGACGTATTTTCAAACCAAGGCAGCTAGCAATGATAGTAACCAGGAGCAGGAGGTTAGTGTGTCGAAAAAAATCATGTTAAATGCGGATGTGCAATTGTCTGAAAGCTTAAAGCCTTCTGATCAGAAAGGTGTGAAAGAAAGTCAACTGGTAAGTGGTATGGGTATGTTGCCGCCTAAATATTTAGAGGTGAAAGATTATCAAAAGTGCCTACAGACCAGGGATAACGGTTCATGGCAGTCATGGTGTTTGCCTCAACAAAAACCAAAAGACTGTCCGCAAGACAGCTGGGATGCTTTGTCAGCACAGAATATTCCAGACTGCTAGCTATTTAAAAGGCATTACCAAGGTTAAACATTGGAACATACATACTGATGACTAAAAAGCCAACGATGCCGCCCAGCACCATCATGATAATGGGCTCAAGTGAGCTGCTTAGGCTTGCAACAAGCATATCAACATCCTCTTCATAAATCTTGGCAACATTGGATAGCATCTCTTCTAAGTGCCCAGACTCTTCTCCAACGGCAACCATCTGCAGCATTAGCGCAGGAAATACACCTGTTCCTGCGGCAGATTGCAGTAAGGTATAACCCTTTGATACATCATTACGAATATTAAGTGTTGCAAGTTCAAACTTTGCATTTCCTGTTGCCGCGGCAACGGCTTTTAGCGCATCAACTAATGGCATACCAGCGCTTGACGTTGTTTCAAGTGTCCTGGCAAAGCGTGCCAATGCTGATTTTTCTATCACGGTACCGATAACAGGAATCTTTAGTAATAGAAGGTCTAAGAATATCTGCACCTTTAAATAACGCTTTTTAGCATATCGTAGCATGATGATAGCAAGGACAATTATTATCAATGCAATCCACCAGTATTGCTGTGTGATCTCAGAAGCACGAACCGTAATTTGTGTAATCATTGGCAAAGGAGTGCCTGAAGATGCAAATATATCTGCAAAAGCCGGAATAGCAAAGTTCAATAACACCCAGGTGACAATAATCGAAACAAATATAACCATCATTGGGTAGGTTAATGCTTTTTTAACCTTCTTGCGGATGCTTTGTAGCATTTCTCTGTTTGTGGCGATGCGATCAAGCATCGTATCCAGTGTACCGGATTGCTCGCCTGCTTCACATAGCCCGCAAAAGAGTGTGTCAAAGTATTTAGGGTGTTTTTTAAAGGTATCACTGATGGTATTCCCTGTTTCAAGGCTTTCTTTAATATCGAGTATTAAGAGCTTAAAAGTCAGGTTTTTATTACTAATTGAGCTGATAATCGTGTCAAGTGCGCGGGTAATTGGTAATCCTGCTTTGATCATGGTGGCTAATTGTCGAGAAAAAAGTGTGATATCTGCATTTTTAATGCGTGCAGCAAAGAGATCTAAAGGCTTTTTCTTGATTTTCTTGATGTGAACGCCTTCATGTTCTAACTGTAAGCGCGCTGTTTCTATATTGATCGATTTGATCACGCCTTGTTGATGAATGCCAAGTTTATCAGTACCCTGCCAAAGGAAAATTTTCTTTTTCAAGGCTAATGGCTGTTTCATTGATGATTTTCCTTAACTGTTTTTGGATGTGACTCTATGTACCTCTTCAATTGAAGTAATGCCTTTGGCAACTTTTATTAAAGCAGCTTGTTGCAGATTATCAATGCCTTCTTTTTGTGCCTGCTCTGCTAATTCAATCGTCGATTTTCCTTCAGCAATCAAGCGACTTATCGTTACACTTAATGGCATTACCTCATAAATGCCTACACGTCCTCGATAACCATGAAAGCAATGACTGCAGCCATCAGCATTGGCGTGAAAAGGTGTGATATCGTTTTCAACATAAACAGGTCGGATGCCCATATCAAGTAATAACGCTTTTGTAATATCTGTTGCCGGGATCCGACAGCTTGTACATAACTTTCTTGCTAAGCGTTGCGCAATAATCAAAGAGACAGAGGAGATGATATTATAGTGTGGTATCCCCATATCAAGTAAACGATTAAGCGTTTCAGGGGCGCTGTTTGTATGAACCGTAGAAAGAACCAGGTGCCCAGTTTGGGCGGCTTTAATCGCAATGTCAGCGGTCTCAAAATCACGAATCTCGCCCACCATGATGATATCAGGATCCTGGCGCAAAAACGCTTTTAATGCACGCGCAAACGTTAACCCTTGTTTATTGTTTATTTGTACCTGATTAATACCTGGTACGTTAATCTCTACCGGATCTTCAGCCGTTGAGATATTTTTATCCACCGTATTGATCAAATGAAGCCCTGTGTATAGCGAAACTGTCTTTCCAGAACCTGTTGGGCCTGTGACTAATATCATTCCTTGGGATTGTCCTAATGCTTTGACATAAGCATCTTGTTGATGTGATTCAAAGCCAAGTTTATCTATGCCTAAATGCGTCTGTGCCTGATCAAGAACACGAAGCACTACTTTTTCACCAAAAGTGGTTGGACAGACGCTAACGCGAAAATCAATATCATGGGTTTTGGAAATTTTCAATTTAAAACGGCCATCCTGAGGAATACGTCTTTCAGCGATATTGAGCTGCGCCATGATTTTAATGCGTGAGGCAACACGGTTGGCAAGTCGAAGTGGTGGTGATGAAATCTCTTGAAGTATGCCATCGATACGATAGCGAATACGAAATACCTTGGCATATGGTTCAAAATGGATATCAGATGCGCCTTTATTGATCGCATCAACAATAACTTTGTTAATATATTTGATTACCGGCTCATCATTGTCACCAAGATCTTCATCTTCACTGGGCTCATCATTTTTGGTGCTCTGTGTGAAGTCTAAAGCAATATCCTCAAGTTCCATCCCTTCAAGGGTTTTTAAGGCATTATCCGGGCTTGACTCGCTGATTTTAGTGATCAATTCAGTCAAAGCGGTTTCTTCAACGATGACCTGTTCAATTTCTAAATTCGTAAAAAAACGGTACTCACGCACCGCTCTTAAATCGATGGGGTTGCTGGTGGCAAGTAATAAAGTATTTCCTTTTTTGTACAGCGGTGCGCAATGGTAATGAGAAATTATTCGGTTATTAAGATATTTTTGTGGCAAAAAATCAGTATTATACGCTTTTAGATCAAAAAGCGTCATCCCAAAAAATGATGCAGCTTTAATGGCAAATTGCCGGCTGTCGATGATTTGGTTTTTTGCTAAATAACTTAGAAGTGGTTCACCTTCTTGTACGCTTTGCTTCAGTGCTTCTTCAATGGTTTTGCTATTACAAAGCCCTTGGCTTACGATAAAGCTTGTAATTCCATTTTGACTTGCCTGTAACATCGTATTATTACTTCAGCTTGTTATCGGTGATAATTTAAGTATATACCACTTTGGCGAATTTATCTTTTAAGAAGGACAGCGCTTTAATAACAGCATTAAAGTGGAAGTAAACCTTAACCTTGGGTTTGATCTTGAGTATCGCTTTGACTTTGGGCGTCATTTTGATTTTGGTAGATTGTTTTAGGCGGTGAATAATCCCCGCTGACACTGGTAAGCTTGTCTTTTTTATCAAAGATTAAAATCAATTGTTTTTCCTGTCTTGGTGCATTAAGTTCTTTTTGCATGCTATAGATATAGCGCCACTGATTCGGTGTTAAAGGGTCGACAATATCAGGTGTGCCAAGGATATATTCGATTTGCTGTTTGCTCATTCCGGGTTTTATTTGTTGCATGATATCCTGTGGTATGATTTTACCTTGCTGAACAGGTGCCGTGTAAGGTGTAATGAGGCTGCAACTGCTTAAAAAAAGGCTGCTGGCGATTAAGCCTGTGTATAATACTGTTTTGTGGGTTTTCATTATCGTCTTTTTACTCTGTTTGATTTTCTTTATCAGGCACCAAAGAGACACATATCTACCATATCGCTTAAGCAATGGATAATGGTCGTATGGCTTTCCTGGATCCGCGCTGTGCTATCAGAAGGAACACACAGCTCAATATCTTGCCTGCTTAGTAATGTACGTATTTTACCACCATCTTTGCCGGTTATGCTAATAATCTGCATATTTTTCTCTTGCGCTGTTTTAATCGCCTCGATTAAGCTTTGGTCATTGCCATCAAAGGAAAGTGTTACCAGTACATCATGCTCATGCCCTAGTGCATTGATCTGTTTGGAAAAAACACAGTCAAAAGTGGTGTCAGCGGCGATTGATGTGATGGTGACTGCATTGCTGGATAAGGCAATAGCAGGTAGTGAAGGGCGCTCCATTTCAAATCGATTTAATAATTGTGCGCTAAAATGCTGCGCATTTGCCGCAGCGCCACCATTGCCACAGATAAGGACTTTTTTGCTATTTAAAATAGCATCTACAATTATCTGGCCGCTGTTAATAATTTGTTCGGCCATGGTATCTGCAATCATGATTTGTGTCTGGATGCTCTCACTGAAATGATTTTGAATGCGTTTAGTAAGGTTCATTTATTAAATTCCTGGCGTAAATATTGATAAAGTCATGATATTTGATTAATCTGCCACAATAACAAGATTAGGTCAAATAAGTTTGTGGTAAGTTAGCATATGGTTGTGAAAAATACGATTCTTGATACACTGAAAAATACATTGGCACTTTATAAGGCGACTTTTAAAGTTTGTTTTACGCTGGCACTGATTCTTGCTGCCGTTACGGAGTATTTCAAAATATACGCCTTTAATCTTGGCTTTAATCAAGCCATTCAACAGTATTTAGAAGAAGGTACGTTATCGCAAGATCTCCAGGGTAATGGTACTTTGATCTGGCTTGCTGTTGTCTCAATTATTTTGACGGTCATGGTTTATGCCTTGTTAGTCTGTATTGGTGGTGTTCAATCACAATCACCTGATTCTGCATTTTCAAAAGTGAAATTCTCTCAAGCATGGCTTTACTTTAGGCGCCGTTTTTTCAGCTTTTTAGGTGCTTTTTTTATTAATGCTGTCTTATGGGTCATTGGCAGT
Source organism: Facilibium subflavum (assembly GCF_003574485.1). Lineage (GTDB taxonomy): Bacteria > Pseudomonadota > Gammaproteobacteria > Francisellales > Francisellaceae > Facilibium > Facilibium subflavum. Next base: position 21,761 of record NZ_KZ984698.1, on the reverse strand, counting down.
TTTTTAAGTCTTATCGGTATCTGGCTTGTGGTAAGCTTTACCTTTGTGATATTCCCTGTGATTTTGCTGGATAATCTCGGTACAATCAGTGGCTATAAAGAAAATTTCCGCCTGATTCGTGCCAATGTGATATATATTCTTCAGTTGGGATTTATTACTTTGGTGCTTTTATTTGTCAAATATCTTGCTTATCTTCTGTTTTCAGGCTTAGGTGGGCAAGCGGGCATGTCGTTTGGTATTGAACATGTGGTATTGGTGTTTGTTGAAGCACTCGTGTTGCCATTTGTGATGTTATTGAGTGTTTCAGCGTTTTATGAGCTTAACAGACGCGATGACATGCCAATAAAACCATAGTTAAGGATAAAAGGTTCTGATATCAGTGACGACCATGTCTGCCTTAATCGCGTTGATTAGGCCTGGTTTTCCATCTTCAAAAACATGGCACTGTTGTGCTTTAACACCAAGTCTTTTGGCAATTTGTAAAAATGCCTCAGGGCTTTCCTTGGTTGGATGATCATCATCTGCGGTAATGATAAACTCAAAATAGTCAATAAGATTTAAGGCTTCAAGTGTCTTATAAACATTCTCAGACGCCCCACCAGAGATAACAACCATCGGCAGCTTGCGGTGATATTTTTCAATAATGTCAACAACGGGTTTGATGGGAAGAACGCGGTGAATATCTTTTTGCGCAAGTTTTTCTTTTTCTTCTACGATTAAAGACAAGTCGTATTCATAACCATGTCCCTCGGTTAATCTTTGTAATATTTGTAAGGTAGGGATGCCATTATAATGCGCAATTTGTTCGGTCGTTATCTGAAGCTTGTAACGTTGTGCAATCGTATTCCATGCGTTGTTATGTATAATCATGCTGTCAGCAATGGTGCCATCACAGTCAAAAATAAGCGCTTGTGTTTTGGGGTGGATGTAAATCATACAACAAAAGAAATCCTAATTAATTTTTGCTGTAGTATTATTGACATATTTAAATGATTTGCGCAAACTTTTGCGCACTATTATGGTAATGTAATTAATTTTACTGCGTATTTTACAACATTAAGGAGAGGTTTATGTCAGTATTGGTTGGACGCAAAGCGCCTGAGTTTACAGCACCTGCTGTACTTGCTAATGGTGATATTGTTGATGCATTAGAGTTTAACAAGGCGCGTAATGGTCAATATGCTGCTGTTGTTTTTTACCCGCTTGATTTCACCTTTGTATGCCCATCCGAGCTTATCGCTTTAGATAAGCGTGTTGATGCGCTAAAGAGCTTAGGTGTTGAGGTGTTTGCCGTATCAATCGACTCACACTTTACCCATAACGCCTGGCGTAACACACCGGTTGATAAAGGTGGTATTGGCCAGGTAAAATATACAATGGTTGCTGACATTGATCACAGCATTGTAAAGGCTTATGGTGTTGAAGCGCCTGATGCTGGTGTTGCATTTCGCGGCACTTTCTTAATTGATAAAGAAGGTGTTGTTCGCCACCAGGTTGTTAATGACCTGCCTTTAGGGCGCAATATGGATGAGTTGGTACGCATGGTTGAAGCGCTTCAATTCTTCGAAAAACACGGAGAAGTTTGCCCGGCTGGATGGAAAAAAGGTGATAAAGGAATGAAGGCTTCACCAGAAGGTGTGGCAAGCTATTTGGCAGAAAATGTAGAAACTTTATAATTTTTTGCAAAAAAAAATGTAATTTTACTTGAAAAAACCAAATAAAGTGATACCTTTGTTGGTGTATGGTGTTTAGTTGGTCTGGAATGCCGCCAATATAGGGATTACAGCAAAGTTTTTAAAACAGTTGAGGAGAAACTATGAAACTTAAAACAATCGTCGCAGCGGTTGCTGCAACTGCAAGCGCATCTGCCTTTGCAGCAGGGTCAATGAACGATCAGGTCAAGCAAAACGGTAATATCGTTAACGTTCATGCTGACGCGCAATATTCACAACAAGTGCTAAGTAACCAAAAAGTTACGGGTTCTGTACTTGATATCTTAAACGCACGCAAATCTGGCGAGCTTGCCTCAAACGCAATCTATATTGGCGGTAAAGGTGAGATTTATGCGCAGTACCAGAATGTGTCTAATAATAATGCTTCTTTAGGTAGTCAGGCTGGTAATACAAATAATAACAGCAACACTGCTATTGAATTGCCTTATGCTGATGTGGCAATCACTTCAACTATCGGTGACTGGGTAACTGGTTTTGCGGATATGCAAGTAAGCAATGCAGCAACAAGTACGCTTAAATTGCCAAATGCTTACTTTATCGTTGGTAATTTAGATAAATCACCGTTCTATGGCTTTGGTGGTAAAAAGGTTGTTGATTTTGGTAAGTTTGATTCAGTGACAAACTTTATGCCAACCTTAACACGCGCTTACTTTATGGCTTATGGTGGCGTTGTTGGTGCGGGCTATTCCCAAAATGGCATCGACGTTGTTGCTTCGTTTATGAATGGTAAGGGCCTTGGGATGTTTAACTCACAAGCATCATCTGCACAACAGTTGAATAATTTTGCGTTAAATGGTTCATATAACGGCAAAGCAGGTAATCTTGATTATTATGCTGGTGCGGGTTATATTAATGCAACAGGCTTCTCCAACAGTGATACCAAAAACAAAATGGTTGGTGCCTTTGACTTAAATGGCGGTGTTAAGATTCAAGGTTTAGCGGTTAATGGTGAATTCTTAATGACGACGCAAGGTGTTCATGGTATGAATACAACGTCTGTAGCTGTAAATAATGGTGCTACAGCAGTTGGCTTAGCAAATAATCCAGATACTGCAGCTAATACAGCATTTGGCTTTAATGCATTACCTGCATTAGTTGCCTTTGGTAGTGATGCAACAACGACAGTTAAAGCCTGGAGCCTGGATTCCTCTTATACGGTTCCAGTTGCCGGTAAAGATATGGTGCCTTATGTATCTTACAGCCAGGTTGCACAAAACTCTGATAATAACTTATATCAGTTAGAAGTTGGTACACGTTATAACCTGATCGATACTATCTGGGTTGGTGGTTCTTACAACTATATGTCTGGCAAGTCTGCTGGCACAAAAGTTGGTAAGTTCAACACAGTTATGTTGGATGCAACAGTTTACTTCTAATCTTAATATTAGAATATAACTTTTCTTTAAAAGGGCCGCATTTGCGGCCTTTTTTTATTGCTACTTGTTATTTATTTAGCGAAGTTGCGCACTTTTAAAGGCGCTTCTTATCAAAGGAGCGTCGTCCTCGCCTGGCGGGGACCTGTGTGATAAGCGTTATGAGCCTAAAGCAGTTATGGCCAAACCCAAAAGCTATCTTTTGGATTTTCTGCAATTGGATCAGCCTTTGCATACGGCTCAAACCGTTATTGGTAAGGGAGAGTTCTTGCGTGGATTCCCGCCAAAGCTTTGCTTTTCAGGAAGAACAGCATTGAGAATATTTAGTGACCAAGCAGGCAGAATGAATGAGAAATTCGATGACAGAAGTGCTGTAAAATGGTTTGTGATGGGTATATAATTTCATTTAAAAATAGTAAATAAATCACCATGACACGACAGATTTTTGTTGATACCGAAACAACAGGGTTTGATTTCAAACAAGGCCACCGAATCATTGAGTTTGGTGGTATTGAAATGATCGATCGAAAGCTTACCGGGAACAAGCTTCATTTTTATTTTAAACCAGATATTGAAGTTGAAGCAGGCGCTTTAGCGGTTCATGGTATTAGCAATGAATTTCTTGCCGATAAACCGGTGATTGAATCAAAACTTGATGAAATTATGCAGTTTCTGCAAGGCGCTGAGCTTGTTATTCATAATGCAGCCTTCGATGTGCCTTTTTTAAATTGGGAGTTATCCTTACAGGATCATAATCCATGGGGGGTTATTGAGGATCACTGTGAAGTGTTAGATACCTTAATTATGGCACGTAAAAAGCATCCAGGGCAGAAAAACTCATTGGATGCACTTTGTGCGCGCTATGGGGTATCGAATAAACACAGGCAATTGCATGGGGCACTACTTGATGCGCAAATTTTGGCTGAAGTTTATTTGATGATGACCGGTGGGCAAACCGATTTATTTGCTGCACAGGCGATTGTCCAAAATGCGCACTCTCAAGCCGTAAAACCAGTTGATCTGCAAATTGCTGCAACAGTGAAAGATCAATTAAAGCAGGTGAACTTGCGCCTGAGTAACACAACATGCGATGCACATAGGACATATCTTGAATTATTGGACAAAAAATCAAATAGCCAAACCTTATGGAAACATCTTAATCAAGCTGAATAATGCGCGCTTTTGGCTGTGAATTTTGGTATAATGATTGCAGTTTAATTAATGCTGTCTATGCTGCCAAATTTTTGCGTGTGACTTTTTGCACATTATTGATTGAAGGCAAAGTAAATAACGAAAATGCAAACAATACGGAGAGACTCAATGTCATCTGAAGCAAGTACTTATGATTCTTCCAATATTAAAGTCTTAAAAGGACTCGATGCGGTTCGAAAACGTCCTGGAATGTACATCGGTGATACCGATGATGGTTCAGGCCTGCACCATATGGTTTTTGAAGTTGTTGACAATGCAATTGATGAAGCTTTAGCAGGTTACTGTGATGATATTCAGGTGGTCATTCATGCCGATGGTTCGGTTTCTGTTTCTGACAATGGTCGTGGGATTCCAGTTGACATTCACCCAGAAGAAGGCCGTTCAGCGGCGGAAGTGATTATGACAGTGCTGCATGCTGGTGGTAAGTTTGATGATAATTCATATAAAGTCTCAGGCGGTCTGCATGGTGTGGGCGTTTCGGTGGTAAATGCCTTATCTGAAACATTAGAGCTTCGTGTATATAAAAATGGTATTGAGTATGCGCAGTTTTATGCCAATGGTGAACCACAAGCGCCACTACATGAAGTGGGCAAGACCACGCAAAAAGGAACGATGATACGCTTTAAGCCTTCAGCAGAAACTTTTTCAACCATTGAATTCAGCTATGATGTTTTAGCCAAGCGTATTCGTGAATTATCTTTCTTAAATTCAGGTGTTAAAATTCAGCTTATTGATAAGATTAATGATAAGCATGTTACGTTTCAATATGATGGTGGCATTAAAGCCTTTGTTGATCACTTAAACAAAAATAAAACACCGTTAAATGAGCAGATTATTGCGATTGAAGGTGAGCGTAATCATGTTACTGTTGAGCTTGCCATGCAGTGGAATGACAGTTACCAGGAAAATATATTCTGTTTTACCAATAATATTCCACAGCGTGATGGCGGCACACATTTATCGGGGTTCCGTGCCGCATTAACCCGGACAATTAATAATTATATTGAATCAGAAGGGCTTAATAAAAAGCTTAAAATTTCAACTTCTGGCGATGATGCCAGAGAAGGTTTAACCGCTGTATTATCCGTTAAAGTGCCAGATCCAAAGTTTTCATCTCAGACAAAGGATAAACTGGTTTCATCGGAAGTTAAATCAGCTGTTGAGTCATTGGTGAATGAAAAGCTTCAGGAGTTTTTACTTGAAAATCCAAGTGATGCTAAACAGATTGCCAATAAAATCATTGATTCAGCCCGTGCCAGGGAAGCGGCAAGAAAAGCACGCGAGATGACACGCCGTAAAGGTGCTTTGGATATTGCAGGGTTGCCTGGCAAGCTTGCCGATTGTCAGGAAAAGGATCCTGCATTATCGGAGCTTTACATTGTGGAAGGGGATTCAGCAGGTGGCTCTGCCAAGCAGGCACGCGATCGCCGTACACAGGCAATTTTGCCATTAAAGGGTAAGATTCTGAATGTAGAAAAAGCCCGCTTTGATAAGATGTTAAGCTCTCAAGAAGTTGGTACTTTAATTAAAGCACTTGGTTGTGGTATTGGTCGCGATGAATATGACCCGGCCAAAGTGCGCTATCATCGTATTGTCATTATGACGGATGCGGATGTTGATGGTTCACATATTCGAACACTATTATTAACCTTTTTCTATCGCCAGATGCCAGAGCTTTTAGAACAAGGTTATATTTATATTGCTCAACCACCTTTATACAAGATTAAACGTGGCAAACAAGAGACTTATCTAAAAGACGATGCAGCCTTATCAGAATATTTGGGAAGTATTGGTATTGAGGGTGCAAGATTATATCCAGGTGAGAATCAGCTGCCAATAACAGGGGTGAATTTGGAGAAGCTTTATCATTTGCATCAAAAGACAAATGCAAAGATTCATATGCTTTCACGTCGTTATCCTGCAAATGCGCTTATTGGGCTTGCTTATTATCAGCCTTTTCATCAGGAGATGAGTGAGGCTGAAATCACAAGCTGGTGGCAGGGTTTTGCTGAATACCTTAATAAAAAAGCCAAAGGCATGGAACACTATACCGCTGATGTATTGGTTGATGAAATTGAGCATGAAAGACGTATACAGCTACGTCTTGGTCGTTTATTGCATGGTGTTCAAACAGATTATATTTTTAACCTGCCTTTTTTTGAGGGTAAAGACTATGCTACACTGACAAGGCTTGGTCAGGAGCTTAATGGCTTGATTAGTGCTGGTGCTTATATTGAGCGAGGTGCACGAAAAGAATATATTGATACCTTTGAACAGGCAGTTGAATGGCTATTAAGTGAGGCAAAAAAAGGCCAGAACATTCAGCGTTATAAAGGTCTTGGTGAGATGAATGCCGAGCAACTTTGGGAGACAACAATGAATCCTGCAGAAAGAAGGATGCTACAGGTGACAATTGCCGATGCCGTAGCTGCAGATCAGCTGTTTACAACATTGATGGGGGATCATGTCGAACCAAGACGTGAATTTATCGAAAGCAATGCGCTTAATGTCGTGAATCTGGATGTCTGATGAAATTGTTATTTGCTGGTTTACCCAGGATTTACGATTAAACGATCACCCTGGTTTCTTTAAGGCAGCGCATGAAGGATCTGTGTTGCCAATTTATATTTTTGATGAGCAAAATGATAAAACCTATCCTTTAGGGCAGGCGAGTAAACTCTGGTTGCACCACAGTTTACATAAACTCAATGAACAGTTAAACGGCGCTTTGTCTTTTTATCATGGTGGTGCGGAGAAAACGCTCGATCATTTAGTGCGTATTTATTCAGTCAAGAAAATATTCTGTGCGCAATCCTATACCTATTGGGGGATAAAACAACAAAGGCAAATTAAAGCTGCACTTGAAAAACGTGGTGTGGAGCTGGTAATAGAGAACGCTACTTTGCTTTGGGCACCTTGGGAGGTGTTGAAGAAAGATCAAGCGCCTTATAAGGTTTTTCGTGCGTTTTATCAACATGCGTGTACCGGTGCGTTACCACCAAGAAAACCTTTGCCTTGTCCTTTATTTAAGCATATTAAAGATCATCGATTAAGCTGCGATTTAGATGCACTTAAATTATTACCTGAGCCTACCTCTTGGGCTTTTGCTTTGATGAAACACTGGCAGGTTGGTGAAGTTGCAGCACAAGAGAAATTGGCAAGGTTTCTTGCCAAAAAAATAAGCATATATGAAAAAAGGCGTGATTACCCGGCATTGAATGGGGTTTCTTATCTATCGATGCATTTACATTTTGGCGAGATCTCTCCTAATGCTATTTGGTATGCAGTTAAATCTATTCAGCAAAACAAAAGTACAGAGAAGTTTTTATCCGAGCTTGTTTGGCGTGAATTTTGTTATTCATCGTTGTTTCACTATCCATCCATGATGTTTGATAACATCCAAAAGCAGTTTGATGTATTTCCCTGGAAATTTAATATAAAACTTTTTAATGCATGGAAATCAGGTCAAACCGGTTTCCCTTTGATTGATGCAGGTATGCGAGAGCTTTGGCAGACGGGTTATATGCATAATCGCGTACGCATGATTTGCGCTTCTTTTCTGACAAAGAACCTTATGATTGATTGGCGTTTGGGTGCGAAGTGGTTTTGGGATTGTCTTATTGATGCTGATATTGCCTGTAATACTTTTAATTGGCAGTGGGTTGCAGGTTGTGGTATGGATGCAGCACCTTACTTTCGGGTTTTTAACCCGGTGTTACAAGCAAAAAAATTTGATCCTGATGGTAGATATATTCGCAAATATGTCCCTGAGTTAAAGCGGCTTGAAAATAAATATTTATTTGATCCTTCTTCAGCGCCTGGCTTGGCGTTGACAAAAGCAAAAGTTGTGCTGGGTCGGGATTATCCCAAGGCGATTGTGTCGTTATCAGATTCTAGAGAAAAAGCGCTTGAAGCATTTAAAATAACCAAATCATGACATTGATAAAAATTAAGCATTGACTTGCCAGGGTGTTTGGTTGTTGTTAAACTAGCCAAAATTTGTAAATCAACATATGAAATGGCAAGAAATAAACTACCCCAGGGCCAGTTTGAGGCCGATATTATTGCAATGTCTCATGAAGGTCGTGGGATTGCAAGAATTGATGGAAAAACGGTTTTTATCCCTTATGCTTTAGAGGGTGAAAAAGTTAAGTTTGAATATCGTTTTCGTAAAAAAAATTATGATGAAGGACGTTTAGTTGAGGTTGTTGCGCCTTCTAAAAAAAGGGTGTCAGCACCTTGTGCTTATTTTAGTTATTGTGGTGGGTGCTCTTTTCAGCATTTATCTCCTGAGGATCAATTAACATTCAAGCAAAAAACGCTGCTTAGTCATTTCTCGCACTTTGGTAATGGGCTGCAACCTGGTATGTTATTGCCAGCCTTATCAAGTAAGCCAGCTGAAGGTTATCGAACGAAAGCGCGTTTAGGCGTGCGATATGTGCATAAAAAACAAAAAGTACTGGTCGGTTTTCGTGAGGTAGATGGGCGCTTTTTAGCCGATATTGATCATTGTGAGGTATTGCACCCAAGTGTGGGTAAATCATTGGTGGCATTACAGGATTTGGTTGCCTCTTTATCCATTTACAAAGAAATTCCACAGATTGAAGTTGCTGTTGATGATGTTCGTACTGCGCTAATCATTCGCCATATGGCTGAATTAAACCAAACAGATTTGCAGAAGTTAGCCGAATTTGCACAGCAGCAACAAGTATGGATTTATTTACAGTCAAAGGGGCCTGAAACTATTAAACGTTTCTACCCGGATGCCAGTTATGAACCAACACAAATGTACTATAGCATCGATGATAATATCAATATTTACTTTGAACCTAATGACTTCACACAGATCAATCGAAAGATGAACCAGAAAATGCTAAAACATGCTTTAGACCTTTTGTCTCTAAAACAAGATGATGTGGTGCTAGATTTGTTCTGTGGGCTGGGTAACTTTAGTTTGCCGTTGGCAAAACGAGCAAAAAGAGTGATTGGGGTAGAAGGTGATCATGCGATGACACAACGTGCTGCAATCAATGCAAAGAAGAATAATCTGGAAAATATAGCATTTTATGCTGCGGATTTATTTGAGGATTTTGCACAATCAGACTGGTTGAGAGAAAACCAGTTTGATAAATTGCTGCTTGATCCGCCACGCGCTGGTGCTGAAAATGTATGTAAAAAAATGCATTTAATCGAGCCAAAGCGTATTGTATATGTTTCTTGTGATCCGGCAACATTAGCGCGTGATGCAGGGATCCTGGTTAATGAAAAAGGCTATAAACTGGTTTCTGCTGGGGTGATGGATATGTTTCCACACACCACACATGTTGAATCAATAGCTGTTTTTGATAAGTGTTAGATGAGTTTGCTTGACAATTTGTAATGGTTCAGACAACTTGTCAAGAAGGCGTGTAAGTCTTAATAAAATGATATCTGCTAAGATTTTGATATCAATCACGATAAAATAAAGCACGATAAAATAAAGAAGGTGAAATAAATAATGGATATTGAAGTATCAATACAAACGTTGCTGACAGATGATATTGATATCGATGCACAGTATGCAATTATTGAGCAAGTGAATAAACGCGTACTTGAAAAAGAAACGCTTTATATGCTGGCAAAAACATTTTTGCAATATAGCCTAAAGGTGGAAAACCCTTTTGAAAATACACTTGATATCGTAGGCACAGGTGGAGATGGTTTGCAAACCTTAAACTACTCAACCTTAAGTGCGCTGGTTGTTCATCATTTAGGTGGGAAAATTGCCAAACATGGTAATCGTTCGGCAACATCCAGGTGTGGTAGTTTTGACTTTTTGCAACAATTAAATTTTGAGATTCCTGAAACACCTGAAGCGGCATATAGTCAGTTAAAACAAACGGGATTTACCTGTTTGTTTGCCCCTTATTTTCATCCGGTATTTGCAAAAGTTGCTGAGGTTCGTAAGCGCTTTGCTGAAGAGGGTAAGCGCACTTTTTTTAATATTTTAGGCCCCTTACTTAACCCCGCACGTGTCAAACGCATACTTGTTGGTGTATATGATGAAGCTTTGTTGTCGCCTTTTGCTTATGCATTAGAAAATCTGGGAGCTAGCCACGCCTATATTGTTTTTGGTGATGGTATGGATGAGTTTTCTGTGTGCGGTATTAATAAGGTTATACAAATTCATCAAGGCACACGCAATGAGTTTACTCTACATCCAGAACAATTAGGCTTTATGCGAAGCAAAGTCGAGTATTTAAATGCAGGGGATGCTTTTTGTAATGTGAATGAGTCCAAAGCCATATTGACTAATGAGCTTTTGGGACCAAAGCAGGACACATTGATTCTCAATGCAGCAGCGGCCTTACATATTTCACGTGGTTTTGAAGGAACCTTATTAGAGATGGTTGAAGAAATTAAAACCAATTTAACCAATAACGCATTTGCGGATTTACTGCAAAGAGAGGGGTAGATAATACTACGCAGCTTTATGCTTTAGATTCGTTTAATATAAGCTGCAGTGGTAATCCTGGTAATATAATAGGTATCAAGTTAATTGAATCTAATTTTGATTGAGGTGTTCTGCGATGATTCGCTTGATCACTTCTCCGGCAATCGTCAAACCAAATAATGCAGGCATATAGCTAATTGTACCATTTACGGCACGATCACGGCCTTGACCAGGCACGGGTTCAGGCGGAAGTGGCGCGATTGGTTTTTCTGTAGAAAAAACAGCTAACACACCTTTTTTTACCTTTTGGCGTCTTAGACGAATACGCATTACACGTGCAAGTTTGCATATGCTTGTTTTATAAATATCCGCCACTTGAATGCGCGTTGGGTCTATTTTTCCCCCAGCACCCATGCTTGATATTACCTTATAACCTTTTTCATGTGCGCTGCGAACAAAAGCAACTTTACATGACAAACTATCAATGGCATCAATTACAAAATCATAGGGTTTGTTGAATACCGTTGACATATCATCTGGCCGGATAAATTCATCGATGATATTGACCTTGCATTCTGGATTGATATCCAAAATTCGTGTTTTCATGATCTGAGCTTTCTTTTGACCTATATTGGAGTTAAGCGCAACAAGTTGTCGGTTTAAATTAGATGCTGAGACGACATCATGATCAATCAAAGTGATCTGTCCAATGCCAGTGCGTGCCAAAGCTTCAGCAGCAAAAGAGCCGACACCACCGACACCAGCAAGGAGAATATGTGATTTTTTTAAAGCAGCAAGACCTGTATCATTAACTAAAATAGATGTGCGTTCAAATAAACCTGTATGTTTCATTTTTTGTCATTACGTTTGTGTTATAAAGTTGGCATAGTATTGCATAAAAAATTCAGCTAGGCTATATTTCAGTCAGTCAAAAATGAAATTTCATTTATGCTTTGTGTAACGTTCCTAAAATATTCGTGCTTTTGCAGCCGGTAATAGCGCATAAATCAAGTCGAATATTGTTATCAAAGCAGTAAGAAAACCATGCAAAGCACAGTGCTTCAATCCATTGAGGATCGATATTAAAAGCTTCTTTAATAGAGACGATTTTAATACCGGGTAAGTTTTTTTGCAGTCGTTGTCGCAGGAATATATTTTGGCTGCCACCGCCACAGACATAGATAATTTTTGTATCTCCCTGTATAGAGAGAACTGCCTGGGCAACTGTTTTGGCGGTTAGTTCATAAAGTGTTGTTTGGACATCGCAGGCAGCGTCTTTTTTTGATAAAAAAGGCTCAAGCCACTTAAGGTTAAAGTATTCGCGTCCTGTGCTTTTAGGTGGCAATTTTTGAAAATACGCATCTGCTAAAAGTTTCTCTAGCAGTGTGGGTATAATCTGTCCTGATTGGCCCCATTTGCCATTTTGATCAAAATACTTTCCATGGTGTTTTAATATCCATTGATCAAGCAATGTATTGGCAGGGCCTGTATCAAAACCGATAGGGGGCTTATCAGGATGAAGGCAGGTAATGTTTGCAATACCACCTAAGTTTAATATAACACTTGGGATCTGGCTGGCAAAAAAAGCCTGATGAAAAGCAGGCGCTAATGGTGCGCCTTGGCCGCCATTAGCAATGTCTTTGCTGCGAAAATCATTGATGGTATCAATGCCTGTTTTTTCTGCGATGACAGCACCTTTGCCCAGTTGCAGTGTATAAAAAGAAGGAGCAGTGGGGGCGTGGAAGATTGTCTGGCCATGACAGCCAATGGCCTTAATATTCTGTTTGCTGATATGTGATGTCGTCAGTAGTTCGTTAATACACTTAGCATAATAGAAACCAAGTTGATAGTCGATAGCGCCAAGTGTATCAAGCGATGTTGAATAATTGTTCTGATAAATAGCGTGAATTTGAGATTTGATTTTTTGAGGGTAAGGAAATGCTTGTTGTGCTATAAGCGTAAATGTATTATTTGAAAAGTGCGCAACAACACAATCAATGCCGTCCATGCTGGTGCCTGACATAACCCCAATATAGTAATGCTTGTTCATGGGTTATCCTCTATTGGATCATGCGGATCTGTTTTTGTTGTTTTTGATGTTGATATGCATTGACAGCGGGTAAAATCAACATTGTCAATAACCCAATAAGCGCAATAAAAAATAGTAATTGCAACCATAGTGGAAAAGCGATCATCAACTCCCATGCATGGGTGAGGCCTGGTTTTGTCTGTGTACTGTTTGGTGGGATAAAGCGGGCTGAGACCATTGAAATAGAGATTAAATAAAAAAGCTCGATAATATAGAGCATCCCATATTGTTTATAGCGGCGTATTTTTTGATATTTTAAGGCTAAAAAAGCACTTACTTTTGCATCATTGTCACTATGTATTGTTGATAGCAAGGTCTTCATCCAGAAAAAAGCTAAAATAACCGCATAAACCAAAAAAAGAATCATGTTATTGCGTCCATTTGTTACTGGTTTTCTCAATCAAATTTGCTAATTTTTTTTGGTTGTTTGCCAACGCTGAATCTTTAGGGGCTAAAGGCAGATATGCACCACCGCTTAAGGCGATTTTTCCTTGATGGTTGATATAAATAATGGCAGGTACCGCATTAATAAGGCCTTTTAAAGCCATAATGTTTTGGTTGAGCTTTTCTATCTGCTGATCACTTGGATCATTGATAGGCGTAATGCCGCCTTCATCTGTTTCATAGTTAAAATTCGATTCATTTTGCTTTAATGCCAAAATTGGGTCATCGGCATTTAAAATAGCAATGGCTTTGGTTGGACTTGATGGTTTGATGATTCCGACAACAACCCATCTAACAGCGAGTTGGCCATTTTCAATTGCCTGTTGTGAAGCATCAAAAAGCGCGTGGCAGAACTTGCAGTTTGGATCAATAATGGCATAAAACTTATGTGGTGCATTTGCGCTGCCTTGTTCGATATAATTGACTTTTTGTAATGCTGGAGTGAACTTTTGTAATACGGCAGTATCCGTAGCAGGTTTTGTTGTTTCTGTAGATTTTGTAATCAAGTAAAAAGCACTTACGACAACAATAACCACAATTACTAAAAGTAGTAGGCGATTTTTCATTGTTTATACCAGTCAGTTAGGTTGAACTAAGTTTAAGGGTAAGTAATTTTAAAGCATTTTACCAGTGATTTATGCCTTGGGGCTTTTTTGCGACAGGTGTTTGATTAATCGATGCTTTAGCCATTGTATTTTCACACGATTAATAATTTTATCTCCTTTTAAGTCGGTGACATAAAAATGATCTTCAACACGTGTTCCAGCAGTATGAATGCGCGCACGAACCACCTGTAACTGTAGCGTGTCAAAAAGATAACAAAGCTCAGCTAAAAGGCCAGGGCGGTCAGCTGTTTTAATGATGATTTTCGTATAGCTTTTTCCTTTTGGTGTATGAATTTCCACTTGCGTTTTAATTCGTTGCTGTTCAGCTTTTTCCCTTGATTTTTTTATTGGGCAAAGAAAATTTTGCTGATTATTTTCCAGGTTTTCTTGCATCTTATGCGTGATGCGATTCAAGGTGACGGGATCTTTAAGGCTTTGATAGTGTAAGTCTGTAATAACAAAGTAATAAAGCATCCTGTGGTGATTGATTTTAAAAAAACTTGCCTCGTGAATGTTAAGTCCTTGTTCAGAGATCAGGTAGGTAATAAGGCATAAAGGAGATTGATGCGTATTTGCAATAACAATAAGCATGGTTTGGTTTAATGTTTCATGATAACGACTAAACACATTAAAACGATCATCCGGTGATTGGATTAAAATGTCACTTTGCCATTGAAGGCTTTCAATAGACTGCTCGGTAAAATAGCGTGCTGGTAAGCTTTGCCAAATTTGTTGCAATCTTTGTTTCTGACTCTGTGCCTTGTTTTGAGAAAGCTTTTTTTGAATCGAAATGATTTGTTCTTTTATGCTTGTTCTGCCATGTTTTTTTAATACCTGTGAGACATTTTGATAAAAGTTGGTAATAAGCGTTTGCTGCCAGTTACTCCATAAACTTGTGTTTGTGGCTTTTATATCAGCGACAGTTAGTATAAGTAGGCTATCCAGATAATATTGTGTATGTACAAAATTGGCAAACTGTTGTGTGATCTCAGGGTCAAAGATATCTTGTGTTTTTGTTGATCTTGATAATGCAAGGTGATGTTTAACTAACCAGCAGATTAAATGTGTTTCATCAGACTTAAGCTGCCATTTATCTGCATAGCTTTTTACAACCCTGGCACCATATTTTGCATGATCAATGCCACAACCTTTTCCAATGTCATGAAAAAGACCTGCAATATAAATTAACCAGAATGCTGGATGATTTTGTGCACATTGGTGCAATAGTGGAAAACTTTCCTGGTATTTTCCTTGAGAGATTTCCTGTAAGTTGTGAATAAGCTCAATAGTATGGCGATCAACAGTATATTGATGATATAGGTCAAACTGCATTTGGCCTTTTGCATGCGAAAATTCAGGAATGATTGACTGTAAAACTCCCAGATCAGTCAGTAAACTGAAAATTGTTTTAAGTGCATGTGTCTGTCTTAAAAGGTCCAAAAAGTCTTTATTAACCTTACTGGATTTATAGATCTCTTTGCTGCTTTTTTGCTGAACAAGCTTTTGGATGTTGCGTAGGATGTCTGCACTGAGTGTTAACCTTTCTTTATATTGCCCCAGTTTTTTAAAAGGAGATAGCAGATGCTTAAGTTCATTGGGATAATTTTTATCTTGATTACATAATACGCCTGCTTTTATATAGAATTGCTGATCAATGGTGGCTACAGCGCCTGGATCCAGTTGTTGTGAGAGGCTTGACAGAATAATCCGATTAATCAGCTTAACATGACGGATCGTTTGGTAATAACGTTGCATAAAGTGCTCAATGCGTATATTAACGCTTACATCCTTTTCGCCAAAGAATTGTGCAATGTCATCTTGTATGTTTAAAAGCATACGGTTCTCCTGACGGCCATGCAGGATGTGCAAATAAAAACGGATTGCAGATAAAAATCGGTGTGCTTTTTTAAACTGATATAATTCATCTGGCGTGATATAGCCTTTTTGTACGAGTTGCTCTATTGAGGCATTTGGATAGGTGTAACGAAATACCCAGTAAACGGTGTGTAGATAACGCAGATTCCCTGTGGTTTGCTTTAAATCAGGTTGTTGGTTAATAGGATACAGCTTGTCTCTTTGAATTTGCTCTTGGTGTTTTTGTTGGAGAAATTCTTTTGCACTGGGTGATTTAAGGTTATGTAGTTGCTGACAAAGTTGTTTGTAAATACGGTGATTACCGCAGATAAATCTTGCATCGATCAAAGCCGTCAATAAATGGGTATCTTTTTGAGCTTGTTTCATGATATGCCCAAGTGTTTGGGTGAGATAGCCAATTTTGATGGGTAAGCTTTGTAATAGATCTAAGTAATCAAAGAAGCTTTTTGTGTGAAAGCTTTGTTCATCTGCTGCAAGAAACAGTAAATCAATATCTGAAAAAAGCGCTCTTTCTTTGCGACCGTAACCGCCAATGGCAATCACGCTAATAACATCAATATCTGGCCAGAAGCGTTGAATAAGTGTGTCGATATATCGGTTGTTTAGCAGCAATATTTTATAGATGGCGTGTTTTTTCTTGAGAAATTTTTGGCTGAGCCGTTCACAAAGTTGTTGAAATTGTTGTTTGATGTTTTCTTTTTGTGTATTGATATCAGTTTGCGTAAGCTTTGCTGGGAGGTTTTGTTTTGTGTCCATCACATTATAACCCATGACCAATAAGCATGCATCAAAGTGTGACCAATAAAAGGGTAGATAAATCCAGCCAGTGCAATGCAGGGGCCAAAAGGAATCATCCTTTGTTGTTGTCGTTTTTGAAGGCTTAGTAAAAGTGCGTATAAAATGCCAATAATACTACTTGTCAATATAACAAAAGGGATCGCGCCTATACCAAACCATGCACCAATAGCTGCCATAAGCTTAAAATCACCATAGCCTAATCCTTCCTTTTTGGTGACAAGTTTAAATCCCCAATAAAAAAACCACAGGATAGCATAACCAATAATCACACCTAAAATTGCACTAGATGGTGTTGTAAAGGTATTAAAAATATTAATAAAAAGCCCAATCCATAACAAAAGTAGTGTGATTTGATCAGGAAGGAAAAGATGTTTTAAGTCAATGACACTTAAGGCGACTAGAAAGAAAAACAGCAAGCACAACAATAAACTGCTTATATTAATGCCTAAATATCCACAAATAAGTGTTGGTATAATGGCACACAAAAGCTCCACAACAGGGTATTGGTAGGAGATACGGTGTTGGCAAAAAGCACACTTTCCCTTAAGGGTGAGATAACTTACCACAGGGATGTTATGCCAGGGCTTTAGTTTTACCTGGCAATATGGGCAGCGTGAGTGACGAGTGATATTTTCTTTTTTTTCTGTTTTTTGAGGGGATATAGTTAATATTTCATGGGCTTGTTGTTTTAACTGCTGCATTAATATAGCAGGTGCACGCATAATAATGACGTTTAGAAAACTACCGATACACAGACCCAGTATGAAAACAAGTGTAAGCGTTAGGCTATTGATAGGTAATAATGTCATTATTTCTTTTTATCCCTTTTATCATTTAATGGTGTAAGGGGGAAGGCTTGCGGTCATTGTCTATTTTAACAAAAGTGATTTGTGCTTTTGCAGTTAAGTAGTTTTCGCCTTTGTTTGTTGTCACAAATACATGCACATCAAAGCGAATAGAGGTTTTACCAACCCTGTTCAATTTGGCATAAACATCTACAAGGCTGTGTGCAAAAATAGGCTTAAGAAACTCAACATTATCTACTGATCTTGTCACCACGCGTGCATGGCAGTATTGTATGGCAGCAATACTTGCACCAATGTCGATCTGGCTTAAAAGCCATCCGCCAAAGATTGAGCCACCGCTGTTGGAATCTGCGGGCATTGGTACGACTCTTAAGACTAAATCACCATAGTTATCTTTTGGTTTTAAAATAGAGGTATTATCTTGCATAAACTTTCCCTAAATAATGTGATAATTGTCAATTATGACTTTCATCATGCATTTTTTCCACTGAAAAACAAAAATTATATCCTGTAACATTTTTGTAACATAATGTTGCTATACTTAAACCACCTTATGGTTTGTATGACGAGAAATGCCCTTGAAACGCTACGGTGATAACAACTTTCAGCGACTTGTTTTGTCAGTTTCAATGTTAACGCTTGTCATTTTTATTCTGTTACTTGTAAGCTTAGTTGTTTTTAGCTGGCCAAGCATCCAAAAATTTGGCATAAGTTTTTTATGGCGCGATCAATGAAATCCAGTAACGGAGTCATTTGGTGCTTATTCAGTGATCGTTGGGACACTGGTGACATCCATTTTAGCACTTATTATTGCAATCCCATTTAGCCTTGGCATTGCTTTATTAATTGATGAGTTGCTGCCAAGGAAAACAGGTCGGATATTAGCACGTGTCATTGAGCTTATGGCAGGTATTCCAAGTATTGTTTATGGTATTTGGGGGCTTTTTGTTCTGCTGCCTTGGGTTAAAGTCATTCAAGCAAAACTTATGCCAGTCTCTCAAGCCTGGCAGGCTAAATTTGATTTACTTACCCAGCAAGGCTCATTCTGGGCGCATTTTGAACCTTTTGTGATGTTTTTTGTTAGAAGTCTACCAACAGGCAGCAGTGTGTTTGCTGCCAGTATTATTCTTGCAGTAATGGTGATTCCTTTGACTTCATCCATTATGCGTGATGTAATCGGTTCGGTGCCGGAAATAACCAAGGAAGCGGCCTTTGGTACGGGCGCAACACGCTGGGAAGTTACAAAAAAAATTATTTTCCCGTTTGCCGCACCTGGTTTAATTGGTGCTATTATTTTGGGGTTTGGCCGGGCTTTAGGTGAAACAATGGCCGTGACTTTTGTGATTGGTAATGTCCATAGTTTGCAAGGTTTATTTATGCCAAGTGCAACGATTTCTTCAGCCATTGCGAATGAATTTAATGAGGCCTTAGGCGTGATTTATCCGGCAGCCTTGGTAGAGACAGGGCTTATTTTATTTTTAATTACGCTTGTCGTATTGGTGATATCGCGGGTGATTCTAAAACGTTATAAAGCAAAAGGATAAGCGACGATGGAAATTGGTAAAATCTCAACTGCGCGTAAGTTTAAAGCAAATCTTTTTGTTGTTTTGTGTTGGCTTGCAGCTATTATCAGTGTGCTTGTGCTCTGCAATGTCCTGTATGAATTAATTATACGTGGTATTGGTGATTTAAATGCATATGTTTTCACACATGATACAAGGCAGCTTGGTTTGAGAAATGCGATTGTGGGCTCATTGATATTAACATTGGGGGCTATTATCGTTGCAGCACCTGTTGCCATTCTAACCGCAACTTTTTTCGTTGAGTTTCGTCAATTTCGCCGCACAATAAAAGTGCTTCGCTTTTTAAATGACATGATGTTAAGCACACCCTCAGTCATTGTCGGTTTGTTTATTTATACCCTTATCGTTGTTCATACAAGTTTTTCAGGCTATGCCGGGATGATTGCACTTGCTGTTATTGCAATGCCTATGATTACACGAGGTGCTGAGGATGTACTATATCTTGTCTCAGCAATGCTAAAAGAAGCCGCAATTGCTTTAGGTATCCCAAAATGGCGTGTCATTTTAATGATTGTTTATCGTTCAGCGAAAACCGGGCTAATCACAGCCGTTGTCTTAGCAACAGCCAGAGTGATGGGGGAAAGTGCACCATTATTATTTACTTCGGCAAAAAACAGCTTTTTAAGTATTAATTTATCTCAGGCTATCGAGACGCTACCGGTAATGATTTTTGAAAATGCCATGCAGCCTTATCCTGAGTTTCAAAAAGCCGCGTGGACAGCTGCACTGATTATTACGGTCCTGGTTTTGTTAATGAATTTAAGTGCGCGTTGGTTGGCAAAAGATAATAAATAGGTAAGATAGTAAAGGTGGAGTATGCAGATAATAAGGCACATGCCGACAAGTATATGCGAAGATGGTCAGTGGGCAAACGATGAAGGTGGTATCTTGAGCGTGGTAAGTCAACCATATTTTGAAGTCAGAAACTTAAGTTTTTACTATGGCAACAGTAAAACGCTACATAATATCAACACCAGGTTTGAAAAAAACAAGATTACCGCATTAATTGGGCCTTCTGGTTCTGGAAAGTCAACTTTACTTCGGGCATTAAATCGAATTTATGAACTATATCCCAAGCAAAAAGCAACAGGAGAAATTTTGCTAGAAGGTCAGAACCTGCTTGATAGATCTGTTGACCTTAATCAGCTTCGTAAGGAAATTGGTATGGTGTTTCAAAAGCCAACACCTTTTCCAATGAGTATTTATGAGAATATTGCTTTTGCTTTAAAGCTACACGAAAAACTGTCAAAATCACAGATAAAAGAGCGAGTCGAAGAAGCACTTGTTAAAGCGGCTTTATGGGATGAGGTGAAAGATAAGCTTTATCAACCTGGAACACGCTTATCAGGCGGGCAGCAGCAGCGTTTGTGTATTGCCAGAACCATCGCAATTAAGCCTGAGATTTTATTGCTTGATGAGCCAACCTCTGCCTTAGACCCCATTTCAACAAAGAAAATTGAGTCGCTTGTTATTGATCTGAAAAAGCAATATACGATAATTATGGTGACACATAATTTAAAACAAGCCGAGCGCTTATCAGATAATACGATGTTTATGGTAAATGGTGAATTGGTTGAGTATCAGGCAACTGTGGATTTCTTTAGTCAACCAAAGGATCCAAGAACATTAGATTATATTCGCAATGAATAAAAGGAGAAAAAATGCAACGGTTAAAAATTGTTAAGCAATTAGCAAAAGCTATGGCGGTCACTTCCCTTGTTGTTAGTGTCAGCGCTTGTAGTCAACAATCTGATAAATCAGATGGCAAGCCACAGGCTGTAACAACGACTATTATGGGGTCAGGGTCAAGTTTCATCTATCCGGCGATGTCTCGTTGGGCGAATAGTTATTATGAAAAGACTGGGGTTCAACTAAGCTATCAGCCTATTGGTTCAGGGGGTGGACAACGTCAAATATTTGCAGGAACGGTTAATTTTGCAGCATCTGATCAGCCGCTAACGACAAGGCAGCTGGAAAAATATGATTTAATACAATTTCCAGCAATTGTTGGTGGTATTGTGCCAGTTGTGAATATACCTGATGTTAAAGCAAATCAGTTGACATTGAGTGGACAGGTGCTTGCTGATATTTACCTTGGAAAGATTACCTACTGGGATGATGCTGCAATTAAAACGTTGAATCCAAATGTAAATCTACCCCATAAAGCGATTATTACTGTGCATCGTGCCGATGGTTCTGGTACGACTTATAATTTTGCAAAGTACTTGGCCAGCATCAGCCCAAATTGGCAAACAAAAGTTGGTGTGGATACTTCACTTCAATGGCCAAATGGTATTGGTGCAAAAGGTAATCAAGGGGTAGCAGCACAAGTTCAGCAAGTTGAAGATAGTATTGGGTATGTTGAATATGCCTATGCTAAGACAACAAAAATGACGACAGTAAAACTGATTAATGCTGCAGGCCAGGCAGTTGTTCCTGATTTATCAACTTTTGCTTCTGCTGCAGAATATGCAAATTACCAGCCAGAAAATAACTATAATTTAATTTTAGTGAACCAACCAGGGAAAAACAGTTGGCCAATTGTGGCAACAACCTTTGTGCTGTTGCCAGAAAAAGCAAGGGGTGATATGAATGCGCAGATTAAGCATTTCTTTCAGTTTGCTTACTCTCCCGCAGGCGATAAAATTGCTAGAAAACTAGATTACGTTGGTATTCCTGCCAAAGTTGTTACTGGTATCGAAAACTATTGGCAAAAGGCTAAATAACATGACTTTTATATCCGGTATATTATTCAGCTTGAAGATATTGTTTCGATAGCATACTACTTCCTAAGTTAATGGCACTAAGTT
>NZ_QLIT01000021.1 GCF_003574485.1 Facilibium subflavum | reverse complement strand
CATGCGTGCTGTTGCGATTATTGAATATTCCAGTGGTGTTATTTTAGATTTAGCTATGGGCGCCTATCAGGGCAAGAAGACTGGAGAGCATGCACTATTTCCCGACTTTGACACTTTTCAAAGTTATCCACAGGTTTGAAGAAAGATATTTTTGCTCAGGCCTTATTTTATAAGGGTTTTTGTCTTCCAAAAAGGTCAATTTGTAGTGCCTAGTAAAAATATTAGTTGATTTTAAATGGCACTATGTTACCCTTAAAAAAAACGATGAGACCCATGCCATGTTCGTTCGAATTAAGTCAACACCGAATAGCCCAAGAAAATCTGTTCAAATTGTGTCATCTGTTCGCATTGGCAATAAAGTAAAACAAAAAATCATGCGCCATGTAGGTATCGCAATGAATGATGAAGAGCTTGAAAGCCTGAAAGATCTTGCCGAACACCTTAAAGTGGGCCTTGAGGCTGAATACCAAGGCAGTCTTTTGCCTTTGGAGGAAGCAGCTGAGGCTGCTATTTCAGCCAGGAAGGCAACTGTAGATATGCAAGGTCTTGATGATGAGATGCAAGTGAATTTATCACAGGTATATGAAGCGCAGCGTACAATAGTTGGTATTCATGAAGTATTTGGCAAACTATACAAAGAAATTGGTTTTGATAAACTCTTTCGCCCAGGTAGCGCACAACAGATGCTTTATCACACGGTGATGGCACGTATTGCTAAACCAGAAAGCAAGCGCGAATCTGTTGCGATGCTTGAGCGTGACTTTGGCGTAAGACTACCTTTGCAAAAGGTTTATCGCATGATGGATAAGTTAGATGATAAGGCAATCGCAAAGGTTAAGAAATTATCCTTTGATTTGACAAAATCAACACTGAATGAGAAAGTCAATGTGCTTTTTTATGATTGCACCACGTTGTATTTTGAATCATTTACGGAGGATGAACTAAAACAAAATGGTTATAGCAAAGACCTTAAGTTTAACCAGCCACAGGTTGTTTTGGCATTAATTGCAACACAAGAAGGATTGCCTGTTTCTTATGAGGTGTTTCCAGGCAGCATGTATGAAGGGCATACGCTTATTCAAGCACTTACAACGCTTAAGTCCTCTTACGCCGTGAATGAGGTCGTTTTTGTCGCCGATAGTGGTTTATTAAACCAAGATAATCTTGCGCTATTAGAATCCTGCCAACTGAAGTATATTGTTGGTGCCAGACTTAAGAATGTAAATGTAAAGCTTCAAGAAAAGCTGCTTGATCCTAAAAACTATCGCGCAATCATGGACCCTTTAAATGATCGCTATATGAATGTTGAATATAAAAAAGGGCAGCGTTTAATCGTTGGCTTTAGTGACAAAAGGGCAAAGAAAGACAAGCATGACAGAGACAAGGCAATTGAGCGTTTAAAGGCTAAGCTATCTAAGAATAAGAATATTAAATCACTGCTGACAAACTATGGACATAAAAAATATCTGGAAGTCCAGGGAGAAAGCACATTAACCATTAATGAAGACAAATTAGCACAGGATGCTAAATGGGACGGTTTACATGGTGTGATTACCAACATGCATGAGGCACAAGCCAGTGAAGTATTAGCACAATATCGAAACTTATGGCAGATTGAAGACTGCTTTAGAGTCAACAAACACGATTTGAAAATTCGCCCGATTTATCACTGGACACCTGCTCGCATACAAGCACATATTGCTATTGCCTATATGGCATTTGTTTGCGTTAAACACCTCAATTACCGAGTGGCTTTACAATATCAGAAGCTTTCGCCTGAAGTCATTCGTAAAGAATTACTGCATGTACAGGTGAGTATACTTAAGCATAGAAAAACAGAAAAGAAATATGGCATTCCATCAGCTACTGGTGCGCATGCAGCTAAGATTTATCAAACGATGGGACTGTCTTTAGCAAGCACACCTTTTGTTATTGTGGATAACTCAATGTAGTGCCCTGGGTTTTGAAGGAATCCTTATAAAATAAGGCTTTCACATTCAAAAGTGTCAAAGTCGGGAAATTGTATAAAGCTTGCATAATCAGGTGCCTGCTTTAATGGAAGATTAAGTGCACCCATAATCGCAAGAAGTGTCAAATCGTGACCAGAATAGTAGATAAGCTTATAGCGCTGATCATGCGTTTTGACTTTTTGGATATTCTCATTTATCTGATTTAATAACTTATGTGCAATAATGTAGCTGAACTTTTGAGATTGAAACTGCATGGCTAAAGC
>NZ_QLIT01000020.1 GCF_003574485.1 Facilibium subflavum | reverse complement strand
TTTATTACGTTTTTAGCAAAACAAAAATGACATGAAAACGCTTAAAAATAAAGGGGTTCAGTGGCTACTGTCCTGTAGTGTGGTCCTGTAGTGTGAATAAAAATAGAAAAATTATCAAAAAAGTACTGCATTACACTTTTACAAAACTAACCATTTCAGGCGCAGGCCAAACGGTTATTAAAGGCGATATCACATTTATCAATCATGAAGGCAAAACAAAACAAGCAATCTTTTATTTTTATATTGAAGGCAAACCTGGGCGTTATATTATTACGAAAATAATAGCCTTTGATGCCAATAATCATAACCTTCGTGAAGAAAATATATAATACAAATAAACCGCATAATTCCTATTTGAACACAGACTCCATGGTAATCACAGAAAATATTTAAATTTATTATGATGGCCAATAAATTTCGACGCAAAATCCCTTTGGTAATAGATTTTTCAGCTTAACTTTCCCTCCGGTTTGATGTGCAAGTTCATAAACAATTGCCAGCCCCAAACCGCTACCTTGTTCTGTACGTGATAGCTCTTGGTTCCCTGCTTGTACTCTGCGACGGAATAATTCATTTAAATTCACATCATCAGGCACACCAGGACCATTATCTTCAACCATCAGCAAAATGCCTTCTTTGTTTTTTTGCAAAGTAATCTCTATTTTTGTGGCAAACTTCAATGAATTCCCAATAACATTATACAAGATTCTGACAAAAGCATCCTCATTACCATAGATGTGAACACTATCAACAGGCGCATGATAAACCACATGTGCTCCTTGATCTATATAACCTTCAACAACAACATCAATTAATGCATCTAAATCTAGATAAGTTTTTCGCATATCCTCAAAACGCGACATATCCACCAGCTCATTAATCATCTTCTGCATTTCTTTTGTATCCTGCAAACACTTATTTTTCACATCCTGCTCTGCTTGTAATAGTTGCAGCTGATAATTGATACGCGCCAGTGGTGTTTTTAAATCATGTGAGATACTGCTAATAATTTGCGTTCTTGTATTAATAAGGTCATCAATCCGCTTATGCATTTTGTTAAGAATTTCATAAGAACCATCAAAGATACTCATTAAGATAGACTTATTTGGTTTAATACCAATCTCATCAGCAATAATATAAGTACGTGTTATATTACGATACAGCCTGTAAATAATAAATGCTGAAAATAGTAGAGTTAAACACAAAAATAACATTATGGCAATATGGCCAGAAAGGCTTGCTAACAAGTAATTATAGTTTGGCTTAGCAGCAACATTAAGCCATAAATTCGGCTTGATATAGAGGGAGAACTCTTTTTGCATGCCATATCTATCACTATAAGCAATAAGCCCTGTTTTATCTTTAACATTAATAAGTGGTGTGTAAAATGGCAGTTTTGATAAATCCAAATCCAGATAGAACTCATCCAGGTTCATATAACGCAAATGCTCTTTTGACATTAATTTAACCAAGCTTTGATCAGGATGTGCGCGCCCATATTCCACAATATCCATTAAATTCCACAGTGCTCGATGGTGAAGCTGCAAATTAATATCACTATTAATTTTGCCTACTGTATATAACACAATAAAGCATATTGTGATACCTATAGCGCTTAATATGACAAATACCAATCTTCCACCAGTAAACATATTTACTGCTCTTGACTTATTTGAACATCTGCTACCAGCATATAGCCTTTACCATGCCTTGTTTTAATCATATCTTCTTCATTTGATTGCTGTAACCTTTTCCTTAATTTACTTACTGCAACATCAATAGCTCGATCATAACCATCAAAGTTTCTTTTGAGTACTCTCTCTGCAATTGTATCACGGCTTAGCAATTCATTTGGATGTTCTAGAAAAAGCAATAAAATATCAAATAATTGTTTGGAGAGCTGAATCTCGAGCGAGTGAGGAGATAGCAGTCGCATCTTGTTTGTATCTAAGCGCCAACCATTAAAAATATAAAAATCATTTTTGTTAATCAACTTATTGGCACTTGCGCTTTTTCGATCAATAATTAATTTTGCACGTGCAATGATTTCTTCAATCTGGACGGGTTTATCTAAAAAATCGTCTGCTCCAAGCTCTAGTGCTTTAATGCGCTCATGGGAATCGTTAAGGGCACTGATCATAATGATGGGTATATCCTTAATTTGCCTAATCTCTTGACATAACTGCAGACCATTTTTAAAAGGCAGCATTAAATCTAAAATGACTAAATCAAAATTTTGCGCTTTTAAGTATCCACTAATATTTCGTCCATGTGTAATACTATAAGCTTGAACCCCTTTTTTAATAAACAAATCTCTTAACATTTCAGCAATATTTTTGTCATCTTCCACAATTAATACATTTTTCAATATATTCTCCATCTTAATAGCCCTAATGCTTCCTGTTAGCTTTGTTGATTTAAATGCGGGTTCTTTGGGTCTTTTGCTATGATTCTTGTAATAGTAAAGTGCCCCTTTTGACCTTCAATATATAAATATAGAACAACCGTTTCTTTGTTGCCTTTTCGATTAATAATTTTTAAGGTTACCTTTAAAATTGACTGTTGTTGTTCTGAAATAGTTATTTTAGAAATTGAATAAAACAATATTTTTTGTTGCCAACCTTTATTATTATTTATCAGTTCACGTACATTAGTTGTTAGGTGTTTTTCTTGGTATTCATGATCATTATATATTGAATGGCTTGACAAACGGGACATAAAATTATAAGCAAAATCCAGTGTATCTGAGAGCTGGTTATTTAAACTCATTTGCTGCTTAAGGGATGCAATTTTTAATCTGTTAGTGCTTGTTATTGAATACAAATAAAAGCACATAATAAAAGTCACAACAGTAGTACAAGTGATAACTCCAATTAGCCAATAAAGCAATTTTTGCCTTTTTTGCTGCATAACAATTTCTCCATTTCCGTAGATAACAGACAATGCGCGTGGGCTATTTATTTACAATATCAACTTCTGCATTAAATAAATAGCCTTTTCCACGGATTGTTCGAATCAATACATGCTCGACATCCAATAGTTTCCGCCTTAGACTTGCCACACGAACATCGATACTCCTATCTTCATAACCACCATAGCCACCTAATTTCAAAGTCTCCGACAAAAACTCCCTAGTCAATAATTTATTTGGGAAATCAAGAAATGCAACAAGTAAATCTGCCTCACCCGTACTTAAAAAAGCATGTAAACCATGCTTCGAAGTCAACTCCATCTTAACAGCGTCAAAAAATACTTCACCTTGATTAGCAATGTTAAAACAGTAACGCTTATGCTTTATTTTGGAACTATAATTTATACCCGTTGCACGAGCTATAATGTTTTTCATGCGCGTATAAAGTTCACTAAGCGGGATATCAACAGGTAGTACGTCATCAGCTTTTGATTGTAATGCCTGAAGTTTATAAGTTAATAATGCCTCATCATTTGATAAAGTGCCTTCTTGATTTGATTGAATGTGCGCGATGACTTTGTCTGGCTCAAACAGTATTAATATTGGAATATTAGAAAAATTACGTATCTTTTTACACACCTCAATGCCATTATCATAAGGCAAAATGGCTCCAACTAATAAAGCATCATATTGTGAGAAATTAAACTTGTTTAGCTCACCCATGGCACGCCCATGTAAAATAGCCTCTGTTTGAATATTATATATATATTCCATGGCTGGTTTTATCTGTTATACCAAGTGTGCTTGGCTCTCAATCATTAAAATTTTCATTTTAAAAACCCAATATTTATAACTTACACCTCACTAAGGCTATTATAGTTATTTATTTACTTTTCTTTTAAGTGTTTACCTAATGCTTTATAGATATATTAACATACCTCACAGCTAGGACAATTACACTGCTAAATCAATTGCAAAACATCAGTTTAAGTCGATAGATAACCCACTAAGCATTCAAATGGTAAGCGAATAATACTAGCAACTCTAACTGATTAATCAAGCCTTTGAAAAACGATATTATAATTATTATTGAAGCTTATCTTAATTTCAAAAAGATAAGTGACATAAAGCATATAAGATTTGTGGAGGAATAAGATTGTTGTAAAAAGGAAGGGGATCAAATTCCTCCACAAACTTTTATACAACTTACCTAAAAGTAAGTTGAAATATCTAAGGTTACTTCGCTTGTGTGTTGCCCGTTATACAATGTCAGATAACCATATTCTAAGCTAACAAGATTATTTTTTGAAAATACAGGCGCTGACAAATATGTAAGGTACTCTTTTTCAACACCAAGCACCATAGGGCCACCATTATTTGATTCATCCCCTGGTAAAGCAAAAGGCAGGTTTTCTGTATTATAAGCTTGTTGATATCCAGCACCTAAGTTTAATCCCTGAAGTATTTTTCCCTCATGAACAGGCAGTGGAATATCCCCTTGGACATACCAAGCACCAAAATAACCATCTCCACTATAATCTTCACGGTTAGTAGAGCCAGACCAACCTGAAGATAATGTAAATATATTATCAATACCAAAATAAGCTTCTGCATTAATAATACCGTTACGATCTTCTGTAACGACATTACCGGCTCCAGCCGTAACAGCGCCTCCCATGCCTGTACCAATCCAATTATAAATATATCCTAAACTACCACCAAAATTAACTTTCTTATTATCAAAGTCAAAAAAAGCACTGGTCATAAAATTTGCTTTATTATTATTGCTTTGATCTGTCTGGAACACTGCCAGGTTAAGGTTTAAATTATAATCATTTGTTTCGATGCTGCCAAAACTTGCACCTAAATTAGCTGATACCGTATCATGTCCAGGTCTAAACATGGCTTGTGTTAAACCACCAATCCATGGACCACCATCAGCAAAGCGTCCAAATGATAATCTATTTTTACCAACCGTTAAATAGATCGGAAAACTGTCAAGATTCCCAAACGTCACATAAGCATCTCTTACTTCTGGTGAAGCATAGCTTGAACCTGTGAGCGTCACCGCTGCCTGGATATAATGACCGATATTTGCAACAGTATATAAAGAAGCCTCATTAATCGATAAATCCCATCCATTATCATAACTGCCACCACCAACAGTAGATAGCTGATCACCATTCCAGCCCGTTACATCAGATTCGATATACCCACCAAAAGTTAATGAATTATCACCATATTTGTTTCGGCTTTGCAATATAGAAAATGGCAGGCGCGAACTACTATATTTTGCAAAAGGTGCGTCAGTATCAATATGAACTGCACTTAACACATCAGTATTCACCTTTTTCCTGCTAGACATATCATTATCTACGCTATTTGATTTTAACTGGTTAATTTCTTTTTTTAATTGCTGTATCTGTTGTTGAACATCTGAATTATCAGTGTTATTACCATTGTCTGCTAAGGCATAACCAGAGAAACCAAAAAGGATGCCCCCAACCAATATCGTGATTTTTTTCATTTATCCCCCTTTGTTATAGTGTTTATTTTTATGCTATATACGATTGTCAAAAGTCAGTATTGCAACTGATTGTTGTCAACTACAAAACTTAATGACTATTGTAAAGATTTATAAAGATGAAAATGTTGCCATTGCAACAGTGATTATTTTTTTTTGTAAACACCATGGTTTTTGAAAGCGACCACACCCATAACGACTTGATATGTGTAACTTTCACTTTTAATGATGCCCTTATTAATACCAGAAGCCCTTAAAGCTCCGCTATCCCGAAATAGATACAATATGCTGGGGACTATTACCCACAACCGATGAAAGCATGTTTTGCTTAATATTAACTTTGTAAAAGTTCTGTTCTAAAGGGGTAAAAGCACCGTCTAACCCTACATAAATAAACTTACCATCCTTTGATACTGCAATACTACGTATAGCATCACCCGCCTTTGTTATCTCACCTTTAAAAGGATTAAATGTTATACCATTGTCTTTTGATACATAAACTTTAGCATCGCCTCTTGCGCTTATAGAATACTTGTCAAATTTCCATCCCTGGTTAAATTTAACTCATGCCAAGGCTTGTCACTAAATTTATTTCTTACGTATTATAATAAGCTGCATAAGTGAAATGTTTCTTTCCCATAAAAAACCTACTCTATTTTGTAAACAGTCAATCCTGACAAGTTGCATCAAAAAGGATGTAACCGCTCCATAAAGCTTTTAGGCTGGTATGCTCTTAGGTGGAAGATCGAAGTATACCACAAGGTTCTTAAATCGGGTTGTAAGGTTGAGTCAGCAAAATTAAGAACTGCAGAAAGGCTAGTCAAGTCATACCGCTCCCGTGAAACGGGAGGCTTGGCGGTTTTTAGCAGCCAAAAGGGCTTTAATGCTACCCTTTATTAATACCAAAATAAACACCAAGCACGATCGTGGCAAAATTTTGCCCTAAAGTTTACATATGTATATATGATAATTATTACCTGGAGACAAACCCTTAAAAGCTCCCTCATGCTTGTCTAGGTTGTGTCTGATAGCTAATAGAACAATCACCATCAGTAACCGCTCCATAAAGG
>NZ_QLIT01000019.1 GCF_003574485.1 Facilibium subflavum | reverse complement strand
TAACACTCCATGAGGTTGGTTTTTTTGTTTTCAGCTCCAGAAATACCTTTTGGAGAAAAAAATTTCAACCTCATCACAGTATATTTATGCATGTTTTTTAATCTTTTATATCGAACTCACGTTAGGAAAAGTATATACGAGCAGCGCAATAGAAAGTGGTGTTGAGAGTGTTATTAATACTCGATTTAAAAAGAAACACAAGGCGCAATGGAATCGAGAGTCTGCACACAGAGTGTTGCAGCTTAGAACCTCTTTAGCAAGCAATCAATGGGCTCAGGATTGGCAGCTAGTTAGGCAACATATTTATAAAAATGCAGCATAACAACTATATTAGGAATGCTCTCATTTATTCCTCCTAGTCTGCGGGATTCTGTGTCCCATTTTCTCTAGGGGTAGGTCAATTTATTAACAAATATGAATTTGGGATGGAGATATAATTATGGTCACCAACACTTTTGGAACACTAACAAATTATACTAAATAGTTAACTGGGCGATAATAGCTGTTTGCTTTATGGCCGTCTTCAAGCGAGAATCTAATACATTTTTATCAATATATAAAACACATTGAGCGTCTTGTTTATCATCCTTAGATACACAAATATTATCTTTATCGCTAAGTTTATTATTGATAATATAATTATCCCTTTTAAAATATGGACCATTTCTATATCTTATAAAATCTGTATTATTTACTTTTGTAATTTTAACGTTATTACTTATATTTTTTGTATTATAGGTAAAAATCCAAGCATTATCATCATCATCTTTCATAGAATATAAAATTGCATAATCATCAGAATCTAAAAACTCCTGACCTGGATAACACATATTTAAAATATTAAAGCTACTTGCTGGGATACTCATTGTATCTTTTATATTTTTGATCATGTCTATTTTTTCCTTATATATTTTTTTTAGAGACTGCATTCTCTTATCAAAAGTATATCCAGTTATTTCATCTCCAATTAAAATTTTATTTGCGTAATTAGGATTTTTTTTAATAATTAGCATAGCTCGCTGATTTAGCAAGTACGCTTTTTTTATAGCAAGTGACACGTTTATAACATACTTTAATAAAATTGAGTTATATTTTTCAAATATGTTCCTATAATCGCTATTTTTTGGAAGGTTATCATATTGATATTTAAGATCCATTAGCATTTTCTGAGAAATATCATTAAAATCATCAAGAGCTTCTTTACTATATTTCCCTAACTCTGTAAATCCTTTTAAATTAGCAAATAAATTTTTAACATACTCATCATCATAATTATTAATATTTTTTTCACTATTGTTGTAACATCTGAAAAACAAAGCATTATCAACTTGATTATAAACTGAATCTATTTTATTAATGTTTCTTATTAAATTACGATGTTGTTTTAATAGTTCGTTATATCTATATATTTTAAAAAACTCATTCAATGTGCTTTGAATATTAGAAATATCGCTTTTCATCTCTGCTAATTTATTAGAAACCTCTTTTAATAATTTAAACTCTCGTTCTTCAGTAGAAGAGTAAGTATTATTATAATAAAGTGCGTATATACCGACGCCCATAAAAAATAACCCAGCGGCTATAGCGATAGGCGCATTTAAAGAGGTAACTCCTAACCCTACCAACAACTCTCCAAAACCTACTCCAACTCTACCTGTTTCAATGATATTATTAGCAGCTTTACCATAAAGTAAAGAAGCATCAGGCAAACTAAAATTGCTAACAAAATTAGTTACAGGTTGATACTTACCAGGTATTAGTATAAGATTATTAGTGTAGATAACTTCCTTATTTTTTATTATTACTATTTTATAGTTTTCTCTTTTCGTTACTTTAAATTTATCAAAAGTTACTGAACAATATTTATCACATGATATATAACTAACGTATGAGGAATATTTTTTGTTATTATCAATTTTTGAAATTGTAACTCTAGAACCATCAAGAAATAGATTCTGGCTTGCATCAGCAGCTTTAACATTAAGCTTTATTAAGTCTTCATAATTATTACTTGCAAATACTAGCGATGAAATTCCATTCAAAATAAAAAATGATATTTTTCTCATACAACACACCTACTTTATTGAAAGCAACACAAATCTAGATATTTAAGCGACTTTTCGGTATATTTCTTTCTCTACGGCTAACCAATCCTTTTCCCAGTTACTGCCCATTTTTGCAGCCCGAATCTGAATTATTTGGTGAGCACCCTCTCTGGTCCAAGTCATACGCTGTTTATTTTTCTGGCGAACATTAATCAAATTATTAACAGTGCTTTCAGCATAACTGCTTGCATAGATAAGACCTTTTTGGTCTCTTTGATCATAATTCACTATTTTATCTTTATTATTGGTAATATAAGTTTGTAGCTTGTTAAGCTTGTTTTTTGACTTGATACACTCAGTCGAATCAATCAGCCCTTGTAGCTTAATGATGGCTTTTTCTGAATTCCCATGCCATAAACACCATTTAACGGCTTCATATTCATCTTTTTTATCATCCGATATAGCTGATTGATTGTTTTTGAACTTCATTCCTATGTGGAACCAATCTAATATACATAAAACGTGCTGACACTCTGCAGATATCGAACGTGCAACTGCCCAGTAATTATCAGCACCATCAGCTAAACAAGTGATGTTTGTATTTGTGCCTAGGCCTTCTGATATACAGGCATTTTTAAACTGTAATTTCATACACTGCTGGTTATCATCTTTTGCTGAACCAACTACTTGTTTCTTGGTTATTTTGGTATGATTTTTATCAATATACTCTACATTGTCAGGATGGTATATGGCTGCTGTCATTGCTTCAAATGATCTCCCTTCTCCTCGATTTTTGATATGACCACCATCAATAACTGCTATCAGCTCATCAACGCCTTTCTCTGGTGTAGGAATATCTTGAGTTTTAATTACTTCAAGTGCCGTGCTCACTTTTGACGAAATTCTACTTAAATGGGTCCGGTTATTAATAGCCCTGTCTTCGAATGCATCATAATTTAATTCTTTTGATGCTTTAACATAGCTTTTCTCTGCAGTTAATTCAGCTTGTTTTTTTAATAAATCAGGGTGAGTATTAGAGCCAAAAATCCCTTCCAGCTTATACGGCAAGTTGCACCCACCCTTGCATTTAATCCTTTTTATTTCGACAGTATGATCACTAAAAAATGGCATGGAAATCTGATGTATATTTTCCCATTTTAACTGCTTTAGATCCGCAAATAGGACAAACGTTACTATTGTTTACTAGTTTAATTTGCCGAGATATCTTAAACTCCTGACACTTAAGACAACAGATCAATTTGTTCAACAGATCAATTTGTTCTAAATGTAAGTAACCAAGATCCTTTAGGTGATTAGGAGGGAAAAGCTCATCGTTACGAAGATCTTGTGATTCTAAAACTTCACCTGTGCTTATGTCATAGTGCAGCACTATTATTTTGATGCCCGTTGCCATTATAAAAGTCCAATTTTATCTTTGGAAAATAGGATAAAATAATGATTTTATCATATCTATATGTGTGTTGCTTTCTAATCAACTTAATTTTACATCTTGTAGTTTTTTTGATTCACAGAACCTAGTAACTTCAAGACCTTTTACATTGATTTAAAAGTATGTATTAGGTTCTGTGAACCAATTTTTTTACCGCATCCAAATCAAACTCCCAGAAAAGTTTAAAAATCCACTAAAACTGATTATTGTTTTATCAAATCTTGAAAAAACTCTACGAAAGTACTTCAGCTTCGAAAAGAAACATTCAATCAAATGCCTTTCTTTGTAAATTTCCTTATCATACTCATGTGGCTCTTTTGCATTACTTTTTGGCGGGATGACTATATTACATCCTCTTTCAAGCAAAAATGCATACAAATCCTTTGAGTCATAAGCTTTATCCCCAAGCACATTTGCATCACGCACATCACTTAACAACGCTTTTGACTGGGTACTATCATGTACCTGTCCAGGTGTACGTATGAACTTGATTGGCTAAC
>NZ_KZ984697.1:8276-9977 GCF_003574485.1 Facilibium subflavum | reverse complement strand
TGGGCTTGATTATGCGCTTGCCCTGACTTCCACATGTAATCGAATATATTGGGGGTAGTATACAAGGGAATCAGCTATGATGGAATTAAGTTGACGGTGCCTTACTGCTGATCCGATAATTTCTTGTATGGATCATATTTGTATATCTCCATTGAATCTGGAGCTATATCGATTCGTTTAGCACTGTTAATATCAAGAATAAACTTAGCATCAATTTGCATTTCTAAGGGATATGTTGCGTCAAAATTAGCTTCAGTTGCTGGGTGTAGTTTCGAATAAAGCTTTTTATCAATTTGAATTGGGGTAATAAGTGGTATATATGATAAAGTTTTGGCCAGCTTACCAGACTTATAAATTCCCATATAGTATGATCCTCCTGCACTTATACCGTCTTTTAATTTAATGAACTTACCTATCTTTCCTTCAAATGTACCCCACTGCCGTAAAGGTTTATACTTAGTGTCATTTTTTTTATAATGTAAATAATAATGTATTTTTAACATCTGGTCTTTGCTCCCATAGAGATTATATGACTCAATTACATTGTCATTAATATGAGTGAGTTCTCCAGTAAAGAAACCACTATTATCTATCCTTCCTGATAATTTATACTTAATGTTATTAACTTGTATTTCATTCATGCCAATATTCTCACCATTATCAAAAGTTTTCAGCATATTAATTTTAATATTCCCTTTAACATTCCCACTCGGATCAGTATTCATAATCGGATTCCCTGAGGTAAAAGCATACTTATTATATTCATCTATCTTGGAATCTCGGTTTATAAATGCCTGCATCTGTGGTGAGTAATATCTCGCTCTTAAATAAATCAATCCTGATTCTTGATCTAGATACTCACCATTATACTGGAATGGATTATTGGTAATGCTATAACTGTCATTCAAATTACCTTTACTGTTATTAATATCAGCAATCAACGTACTAGCTTGCTTGTTGTTATTCCCCTGATTTCGTTGGGCAGTTTGGGCTTTTACTTCTTTATTAGCATCAGTAGTTGCCATTGTATTTGTTGCTTTATCAAGTAGATTACCATACGGATCATACTGATAGCTTTGGATTATATTACCCTTGGCATCTGTTTGCGCAATCGTACTCTTACTATCATTAATCAAATAATGTACCGTCGTGGTTTGTTTCCCTTGATCAGTTGTCGTTGGAAGTGTATTTTCATTGTGTTTGCTTGATTGTTGTGTTATGTTTTTATTCACACTACAGGACACTAAGTAGTTTTTCTATTTGAATTTTTGTTAGCTTTAGCTCAAATACAAGCTTAATTGATGCCATGATTTTACTTGTATTAATCGCAATCTCCGCCAATGATTTGCTAATAAAATCCATGCCCTTGCGAACAATTGAGCGTTGAGGAAACCCATGCTTTTTAAGCTTTTCTGGATAAATTTTCATGAGCATATCACCTTGGCGATAAGACCAAATCAGCGCTAAAGTTAAGATAAAAAGGATATTGCTTAAGCGATCAGGGTTTGTGATATGTGTATCTTCCCAGTTAAAGCCTCGCGTTTTCATTGCACTAAATAGTGTTTCAATTTCCCAGCGCTTGCGATACTGATCAAATGACGCTTTGCCGTGATAATCAGATACCAAAATAAGCAATTTTCCATCAGCTAATCTACGCGCACAGATGTAAACATCACAACCCAGTACATTGCGAGGTGACTT
>NZ_KZ984697.1:0-8227 GCF_003574485.1 Facilibium subflavum | reverse complement strand
ATGACTTTTAAGATAGGCAACCCAATCGCCACTTAAAAACTCTCGATCACAGAGCACGCATTTTATTTGACATGGCGCGATGAATTGAAGCAATTGATCAAATAATTTGCGTCGATCATTAAAGTCAGAGTTACCACATTTTTTATCTGTCAGCAGTGACCACATAAATGGAATCGAAACGCCCTTGTATGCGATGCTAACCACAAGATAATTGATGTGTTTTTTGCCAAATTTCCAATTCGTTCTATCCATACATAATATAATTGGCATTGGTAATGCACAAATCTCACAAACACTTTGGTAAAGACGTTTATGTGAAAAAGTAAAGCGTCTCATAAAGCGCTGCAAGCGTTTGTAAACTGATGCCTCTTTACTTTGTGTCGGAAAGCTGCGAGCAAGCTTTGCCAGATTAATACTGCGAACAATAAATAATCCAAAAATAATGAATGTCAAGCATTCTAAAGTATGACGAGTATCGTTAAAATAGTGCTTAAGTAGCTGTTGAAGTTCCTTTGCGTGTTCCATGCTTCTTTTTATTACGTTTTTAGCAAAACAAAAATGACATGAAAACACTTAAAAATAGGGGTTCTAACCGATAACCCAAGATTTTTCCGATTCTAATCTTCATCTTCTTGAGAGCCTTGAAGTTCGTGTTCAATATCTTCTATGCTAGGCAAGCTTGATTTAAGGTTCTCAGGCAATGATTTAACTAGCTGATATTCTGAAACGCCAATTGGTTTATTAACATCACTTAATGCATATTCTACAATTATTCTGCTCTTACTTTTACAAATAAGCAGCCCAATAGTTGGATTATCTAACTCTTGCTTAAGTTGCTCATCTACCGCTTTAATATAAAAATTTAACTTTCCAGCATGTTCTGGCTCAAATTCAACTGTTTTTAGCTCAATAACAACGTAACAATGCAATGTAATATGGTAAAACAAAAGATCGAGAAAAAAGTCTCTGTTTCCAACTTTCAAATTAACTTGCTTACCAACGTATGCAAAACCATTGCCAAGCTCTAATAAAAAATGTGAAATATGGTTGACTAATTCACGCTCAAGTTCACGTTCAGTATAATCCTTAGTCATACTCAGAAAATCGAAAACATATGGATCTTTAAGGGTTTGTACAGCCAAATCAGATTGAGGTGTTGGGAGTTTTGTTGCAAAATTATTAACTGATTTCCCATCTCGATGATATAGTCTGCTCTCAATTTGATGTACTAACACGCTACGACTCCAGTTATATTTAGCTGTATTATACACATAATAAATAGCTTCATTAATATCTTTACACTTTGAAATGATTGCAATATTGTGTCCCCAAGGAATTTGCATGATTTGGTCAACAGGCTGTTGGCTAATTGACAAATGACGAGAGTAAAACTGGACCCATTGTTTAATATACTTAAGATTACTGCTAGAGAACCCTTTCATATCAGGAAATTCTTTTTTTAGATCGTGACTTAACTGGTTTATTAATCCGTCACCCCATGATGTTTTTTTCTGTTTTGCTGTTATTATGTTACCTAAATCCCAGTAAAATTTAAGTAGCTCTTGATTGACCGTAACAACTGCTTTCAATTGAACATGACGAATTTTATTTTTGATTACCTGTAGTAACTCGGTATACTCTTCTACCATTAATCCAAATTTAACTTTATCATGCCCGAATAAGTGATTGTTGCTTTTTAGTGAACTCATAAATAGCCTCGTTTTTTAAGTATCTAATATTAATTTTTTAATCATTTCATCTAAATCAATTGTGTTTTCTGTGGCAAAAGTCAAATGACCAAGAAAATGGATATGTTGCCAGGCAATGGGAATGATTCTTTTTAATTTATTCAATATTTTTTGATTATTTTGAACTTCATAGTTATCTTTTAACTTTGACAAAATGCTTGAGTTATAATGGATAATTGCGTTAGCAATGAGTCGCCCACATTGATTGCTAATCTCCAGAGATAAATCAGTTTTCCCTATAATTTCTTTTTTACCATAAGCCTGTGCTATAGCCGATCGTAACTGATGATATTGCTCGACTCTGTTTTGTGAATAATGAGTCTTCCTGTAAATATCTGGATTAAGTAAATATTTAAGCGTGTGGATACTCCGAATGAGTTTATCAAATTCAAATAAAGCCTTACGAGTTCTGTGCTCCTGTTTATAGGTACATAATTTTCTAATTAGTATGCTTTGTGAAATCTCCTTTAAGGCAAGAGATGCGATGATTCGCTGAAGATTACTCCATTCATCTTCAATTAATTGACGATCAATTTTTCCTGCTGGCTTGATTAAAAAATTCTCATATTGCGGATAGTTATCACCGCAATAGATATGTTTTCGTTGCGCTTCAATGTTTGTGAATCTTGGGTAAAGATTCCCTCCAAACCAGTGCATAAGTGCAAAATTGGCACGATTAATAACATGCATATCACCAGTTAAAACGTCTGGCAATATATCTGTAGTATTGTTATACCATATATCAAAGGCATAATAACTTTCATGCTCATTTGCCCCTATTAGTTCCACTTGTAACGGTATATGATTAGACAGCAAAGTATAGGCAACAACACCTTTCCCTTTGCCAAAATACTTCTTTGACGCTCTGCTTTTGATCGTTGGGGTTGAGGCTATAAATTTTTGCCCATCCACACCGCCATAGAGTAATTCAAGATCAAATGAATAAAATGGAAAAATTGACATTTTTGCTATCTGATTGCTAATAGTGTCGTTTGCTGCTTTTAATGTAGATAAACGAATTCTTGATTGTAGTGCGTCCTGAAGAGCTGCATAAGGAATATCTGAAATTTCAGCCATATTATAATTTCCGTTATTCATCCCTTGTGCAAGGATACTTGCAATTAAACTGTCCTTTGAGATTATTTGTTTAGCATAGCGTGGTTGAACATGGCTAAATTCAGATAGGAACCCACATTGTCTGTCGACGAATCTAAATACGTCAACGATGTCAGATAAAGGGAGTTGACTATAGAATTTATGTTGTAACTTTTCATCTTTATGACTAGAGGTTTTTATTTTGCGCCAATGCAAAATTCCTGTTTTATGATCATACCGTAAATGCTCTAATTTTCCGTTACCTAAGGATTTATTTAATCTGACAAGAAGCTCATGTTGTTCGAAAAAGAGTTCGTCAAGTTGTTGCTGAATAGAATTGCGTAAGGCAGGAATATTTAAGTCTTTTAAAATGTCTTTTTGCTCTTCTTCAGAAACTAATTCTTGACTTAAAGAACGATATTGCAAGCTATCTTCTAAAAAGATACCCCCTGACTTTAAATAACGATTCAATTGGCGATACACCCAAAATTCATAACGAGTTTGGTTAACTAAAATAACTTGTTCGGCAATGCTAATAGAAAAGTAGGGTAGTAGTTTTATTGGGATTGTGCCTTCTGGATGATCTAAAATTAATGGAGCTTTCTTGTGTGATTGATGAAATTTTGTTGTGATCCATGTGAGGGCTTCCAACCATTTGGCATATGGTTTAATACTAGAAAAATCTAATACTTCAACTAAACTACGTAAATGTGATTTAATACCCCGTTTAAAACCATCTATAGATTGCCAATAAAAGTCAGAATCATATATTTTTCTATTATTTTTCTTTACTCTGGTAATTAATTCATCTTTAGGAATAATTGAGAAAGCCTTATTTCTAACTTCACCAAAACTAAGTTCATCTGATAATGAATCATCCACATATAAACTCGCTAGTTTAAGCATATTTGAAGCTTCTTCATGCTGATCTTTGATATGCTGTGAGAAAGCGTTGTTGCTTATCTCCTTAATTTTGCTTTCAATTTGTTTAAAGTAAAAACAGAAAGCATTGACTAAGTTGTCACTTATTTGTCTATAGCGCCACCAACAGTAACATAGAATATAAAGATATGCTTGCTCCACATTCTTCTTTGACCTAAGTTCATAGATAGAATAAAAATGTATAAGTTCAGCATAATACTGCATATTTTGTTGAGATAACTTTAACTCAGGTAATAACCTTTTGGTCATTTGATAGACGGGATAAAGTATTGCTAATTTGTTACGTTCTCCAGTCATAATCTTTGGTTTGAAATTTTTAGCATCTTGCTTTATTGCCGCCAATTGAGAAAAAGTATTTTCTTCAACTAAAAAATGCTTAATCGTTTCAATTTCAGACTGGTTTAAATTGGTTGTAATAACTAAGTTTACCCGTTGCTGTTCTTTTTTAATTATACTACTGACTAATAATTGAAAGGTTGTATAGGCTGGTCTGATGATCTGATGTTGCTTTAAAAAAGCTAATATTTCAATAGCAATGCTCTGTGGTTTTATATCTCTACAGAGATTTTGATAATCTAAAAGCAATAATTCTTCAAATTTTTTTGACCATGTTTTGTAATGAAAAAGAGAAGTAATCTCAAAACATTGAGTATAATACTCATGCTTCGTTAATGATCTAATCTCCATATGCTGATTAGGAAAGTACTGTTGAAGTACGAAGCTTACATCATCCAAATTAACTTCATCCCACTTAAATGGAAAGAATATATTTACCGCTTTGAAGTAACCTAGTTGTAAAATACAGCTTACTTTATAAGCCAATAATTTACGCTTCATTACGACCTGAAGTTCAGTATCTGTTAGTGTAAAATATTCTATTCTTTGCGAATCATCAAATTCAGGGATGTTATATAAAGCTGCATATTCAGCTTCAGAGAAAATGGTTAAATTATTGTTTATTGGTCTAACTTGGTGAGACATTTTGCTTGATCACACACTAGAGATTTGTTTTTTCACGTCAGCAATTGTTTTTTTACTGACAGATAGTTCTTTAGCAATCCAACTATAGGTTTTACCAGCACCAAGAAAGATTCTAATTTTATCTAGCTTATCTTTTGTACCTTTGTTTTTTTGCCCAAGCACACGCCCAAATTTAACCCCATTTTTTTTGGCATTATCAATGCCCGCTTTAGTTCTGGCGTTGATCATTCCGCGTTCTAACTCAGCAAATACACCAGTAATTTGGAAGAATGCCTTACCCATTGGTGATGTTGTATCAACCTTGTCACCTGAATCCAGTGAAACAAAGTCAACTTTTTTTGAATTTAAATTTTCAATAATTTCAATTAATCCTTTTAAAGATCGAGCAACTCGATCCACTTTATACACAACAACAATATCTCCTATTCGTAGAGATTCTAACATTTTAATGAGTTCTGGGCGGCGATTATCCTTACCACTAAGTGATTCACTAAAAATTTTTTCACAGCCTGCTTCTGCTAAAGCTTTCTTTTGTAGTTCTAAATCTTGAGTCGTACTACTTACTCTGGCATAACCGATTTTCATAGGTGCTTTGGTACAGTGTAATCTTGTATATCCAGATGTACCATAATAGTACTAAAAAATCAAAATATATTTCATATTGTACTATGATTTTTATGAATACAGTGTGTACAAAAATATTTTAGTTTTTCTGTACCGATGCCTCGTTGAGAAAATCGGAAAAATCTTGGGTTATCGGTTAGAACCCCCAATGATTGATCTATTGCTTCAGAGACTTTGTTAATATGGGAATACACAGTTTTGCGAGTAACGTTATATTTATTGGCAATATCAGTCACACAACCTGATTTAATGCAATCAGTTAATAGTTGTTTCTTTGCGTTTTGAGTGAGTCTTTTAGGTTGCATATAGTGAGCCGTTTGTTTTTGTTTTTTGTCGTAATTAAATAATAATTAAACGGCTCTCTAAATGCTATCAAAAGTTACCTTCATGTGTATACTGGGTTTGAACCATGCCAGAATGTTTTATAGGGCTCTATAACAATTTCCCTTGGGATGGTAACAACAACAATATAATTTTTTTGAAAGTTTTTAGTGGACAACGCACAATCATTTTGGCGTAGTAAAACCTCGCTGATTTTTATTCCTAGCCCACTGCCCTGACCTTCCATATCACTTTGATCTGATAATTTTCGCTGGCTGGAAAAAAATAAGTTCACTCCTTCTTTATGCTTTTTAGCATCGATCGTTAATTGCTTTGCGTATTTGATGGCATTATCAATAATATTATCTACTGCTAACTCCATGGCAAGCTTTTGTGTTTTGACGTATAATTTGCCCTGTACCTTG
Organism: Facilibium subflavum; assembly: GCF_003574485.1. Taxonomy (GTDB): domain Bacteria; phylum Pseudomonadota; class Gammaproteobacteria; order Francisellales; family Francisellaceae; genus Facilibium; species Facilibium subflavum. The sequence continues at coordinate 2,091 of NZ_KZ984697.1, read as the reverse complement.
TTATTTATTGTAAACCCTTGTGACGGTATCTTTTGACAACGCTCATGGAGGATTTCTACAATATCTAGTTCAACAGCAGGATCTAAGTGGCTTGTACTCTTATAATATTTGGCGATTTTTGTTATTTGATTATTAATTTGGTCTAATTCATTTTGCAAGCGTATTTTTGAGTCATCCAGAGCTTTTGGCATATCCAGTAGCAGTTTAGCACGTGTGATTGGCGTGCGGATATTATGCATTAATGCTGTCATAATAAAATGCTTTTGGGATGTAATGTCCTTTAATCGCCTGATTAAGCTTTGTAAAATTTTATCAGATGAAAATAATATACGTATATGATACTTCAATCCGCCTGTATCGAGCGGTTTCTCTTTAGCACCGGTATAGTACTCAGAAGATTGGAGAAGCTTATGCCATAGTCTTGAAAAGCGAAGGTATATAACAATAAAGTACAGAACAATCAACATCAATAAGATTGCAAAAATAAAAACAGCAACAACCATTTTATCAAAAATCGTTGGTAAAAAATGCATGTTTAGCCATTTACCATATGCTGGTAAATAGAGCGAAAACGCTGGCAACCAATCTTTATTAGCAATTTTTTTCACGAGTTGTTCAACTTTGGCATACTCATAAACACCTGTATGTTTTTTTTTATCAATCGTAAATTTGATATGATAAGGTGTTAGTGGCTGCTCACTAATACGATAAGTTTTAGAGGATTTTTCTAAATGACTTAACAAAACTTGAAAATGTTGGCTCGATTGACTGGCCTGGGAGGCTTTCCCAGCTTCTTCAATCAACATGATATTGAGCATAATATAGCTAATTTCAGCAACACTTTCAAAATTGCTCTGTTTGATTTGCTGATGATAAGTATGAATAATAGAGTATGATAAAAAGGCCACCGCAAACATAATTGATAGCACAATCGTTGAAATTAGCCAAGGAAAAAAATTTTGACGAACCATTAACAATATCACCTCAATTCCTCATAGGTAGATATTATTAATTTAGCTTAAAGATATAGCCTTGGCCATAAATTGTTTTAATTCTGTCGGCTGAGCCAGCTAATTTTCGACGCAATCGGCTAATATTTAAGTCAACCGCACGCTCGTTAATCTCATAGTTACCCGCATACACCGCTTCTAACAAAGATTCACGGCAGAGAAGTCGATTTTTATGTGCTAAAAAATAAGTTAACAACAAATATTCAACTTTATTTAAGGGTGTTTCTCCTCCATTTTGATCAACTAGAATATGCTGATGGGTATCGAGTTCCCATTGGTCAAAGACAAATTTTCGCACTTTTTTTTGGCTATTTTTGTCTGATGCCTTGGCATAGTCATAAACACTTAAAATATTTTTTAGCTTTGGTACTAAAATATTTGCGTTAAATGGCTTGGTAATATAATCGACAGCCCCTGCCTCAAGACAGGTGATGCAATCATTATCATCATCAACTGCCGTTAACATTACAATGGGAAATGTAACCTCCTCGGCAATACGCTGACAAAAACTCAAACCATCCTCCCCAGGCATATTAATATCTAAAAGCATTAAATCGACTGATTTTTGAGTATACTCTTTTTCAGCCTTTTTGACATTTTCAGCGCATATTACCTTTAGCCCATGTTGCCTTAATAGCAGGCTAAAGTAGTCAAGGAGTAATTTATCATCATCGACAATTAATATATTTTTAAACATGTTACCCAACCCTTGATTTTTAACAGAGCTTGAAACAATTACAATATCGCAGCTTACATTAATTTGAGCGAACAGAAATTGCTCTTAGGCGTAACTAAAGCCGTATTTTAAAACTTAAGCAAAATCTCAGTACAAATTAATTTTAACACAAAATTGTGCACCAAGTTTCTCTGTACACGATGATTTTCTCATTTGAGTAGCTCCTGTAGCGGTCGGTTTAAAATTTTAAGACAAAGCTTAAAGTCTCTTATGCTAAAAGCTGCTCTTTGATAAGCATTAGCAATCATGTCCAAGCCATATCGGAAATAGCTAGACTGTAATCTACCATGTTTTTTCCGTTTGATTGGCTTTAACTTGGCGTCTTTGTACTCACCAACCTTATGT
>NZ_QLIT01000016.1 GCF_003574485.1 Facilibium subflavum | reverse complement strand
GCCCTTTATGGAGCGGTTACGTAATACTAAGGTTAAATTATTCCTGGATTTTTTGCATGGCGTGTCTTCGTTTGACTATCAAAACAGGCCTAAATCATTTGTTATAGATACATTAGATCAGCATGGATTTTCAAAACTCCAATATGTTGCTGATGCTTTGCAGTGGGTGACAGATCATTTATGTCAAAAAGTTTTTTCTATCAAGACAAGTGTCAATGAACTATATGTTAATCAGGGCGCTTGGCATTTACAAACGGCTCAAGACACTTTTGCTGTTGAGAAAGTCATTTTAGCAACAGGTGCGACACCCAAATCATTGGATTTAGAGTATACCAATCCCAAGTGCATTCATCTTGAAGCTGCACTAAAGCCAGATCAATTGGCTAAGGTGATTCAAGAAGATGATACGGTTGCCGTGTTTGGTTCTTCTCATTCAGCAATGATTATCATCAAGAATTTATTAGATGCAGGTGCTAAAAAAGTCATGAACTTTTTTACCTCCCCTTTGCGCTATGCCGTTGATATGGGGGATTGGGTGTTATATGACAATACAGGGCTTAAAGGACAAACGGCACTTTGGGCAAGGCAAAATATTTCAAAATCCCTACACCCAAAAGTCGAAAGATATCTTTGTCATCCTGAGATTATTGATGCGCATTTTCCAAGTTGCAGTAAAGTGGTGTATGCTATCGGTTTTAAGCCGCGTGTACCAAAAATTCAATCGATTAATCCAGCAGGCTATGATAAGACTTCTGGCATTATTGCGCCTGGGCTTTTTGGCACAGGAATTGCCTTTCCTCGCCTGGTTACAGATCCTAATGGAAACCAGGAAATGAATATTGGCCTTTTTAAATTTATGACAGATATCCAAAAAGTTTTGCCAATTTGGATGCGTTATGGATTGTAGATGATAAGTGATCATATTACTTGGTTCCGTATCTTAAAAAAACCAGAACCTGTTTGACGTTTGCAAATTAATCACGTTATAGTAGTTATTGTAATTAAAAGAAGAGGTGCGCTAGCGTCGTTATTATTGGGAAAGGCATAACCCTTGTTGATCAATAAATAACAGCGTCAGCGCCGAAAGAAGTTTTAAGTTATGGGAAAGCTTCTTGGGGTTAATGTTCAAAGGCATTAACACTGTCACGTTGTTGAATCACAACGTGGGGCGCTTCTGATGTTGGTATCTTTTTTTATCAATCTCAAGCTTCCTGCGTTGCAAAAAGTGGGAGCTTATATGATGCATCCAGTTGTTGCAAAGTTTGGCGGTACAAGTGTTGCTAATGTGTCTGCTTTAGAGCACTGTGCTGATATTATCTTATCATCGCCTGATATTAAAGTCGTTGTGGTGAGTGCGCAATCAGGTGTTACAAACCTTTTAGTAAAATTGGCAAAAGCCTTAAAGCAACCCGTTGATATAAAGGCTTTAATTCAAGAGATTCAGTCAATTGTCATGCCGATTGCTGAGTATATTAATTTGCCAGCAGTTTATGACAAACTTCAAAAGCTTTTATCAGAGCTTATGACATTAGGCCAGATAAGCACACGGATGTATAACCAACAGATCGCCGATGAAATTCTCTCTTTTGGGGAGCGGATTTCAGCGATGCTGGTCAGTGAGTTTTTGGCCAGAAAACATATTCCAACTAAATACATTCCAGCAAAATGGTTTATGAAGACAGATAGTCACCATGGACAGGCGAAACCAGACACAAAAGCAATCTCTCAACAAGCCGCTCAGGCGATTTATCCTTATGTAAATGAATACGTCGTTGTTACAGAAGGCTTTATTGGTAGCGATGAGCAGGGTAATACGACAACTTTAGGCCGAGGTGGCAGTGATTTCTCTGGCGCTTTAATTTCAGAAGCCATTGGGGCAAAATCATTACAGATATGGACAGATGTAAATGGTATTTACCAGGTTGATCCACGCACTACTTCCAAAGCCTGTGTCATCGATTCATTGAGTTTTAATGAGGCAGCGGAATTAGCGACTTTTGGTGCAAAAGTGCTGCACCCTGCAACGTTATGGCCGGCAATACGCGCTAATATTCATGTATTTGTGGGATCAACATTTTCACCAAAACAAGGTGGTAGTTGGATTACACCAAAGCAAAAAGCGGTGCAAACGCCCGTTATTCGAGCAATTGCTGAGCGTAAAAATCAAACATTGCTGACGATTAAATCCTTTGATATGTTCCATGCCAAAGGTTTTTTGGCGCGTGTCTTTAGTGTTTTATCAAAGCATAATATTGGCGTTGATTTGGTCACGACAAGTGAGGTCAGTATTGCATTAACGCTTGATAATACAACAGGTTGCTCTACAGGCGATAGCTTGTTAACCCCAGCGCTTTTAGCCGAACTAAAAGCCTTAGGACAGGTGGATATTCAAATACAAAATGGCTTATCTTTGGTTGCAGTAATAGGCAACCAGCTTAATGAAACCAAAGGTATTAGTGGTGCTTTATTTGCGTGTTTGAAAAATTATAATATTCGCCTTTTTTGTCATGGCGCAAGTGGTCATAATATCTGTATGTTGGTTGATACGACAGTAGCAAAGCAAGTGATTGAAAAAATTTACCAAACATTTTTAATGACTAATAATATGCAGGAGGTAAGCGCATGAAGGTTGCGGTGATTGGTAAAGGAAAAACAGGCAGCGCTGTGATTGAGCTTTTAGGAAAAGATAGCGTTCAAGCAGTTTATGATTCAAAAAATAAGGTAACGGCAGAAAAACTTAAAATAGCTGATATTGCCATTGTTTTTGTTAATGCAACTGTATTTGCAAGCATTCTCCCTGAGCTTTTACAATCACAGATACCTGTTGTATGTGGTGTAACAGGGTTTCAGTGGACAGGTGCGCTAACAGCACAAATCCAGCAGAACAATGCCGCTTGGGTGGTGGCGAATAATTTTAGTTTATCAATGGTGGTAATTAAAGAAATACTGGCGATGTTAGGGCGCCTGCAGGGGTTAACCCAGCAAAGTCAATTTTCTTTAAGTGAGACGCATCATGTTAATAAAGTTGATGCACCCAGTGGTACTGCTTTATCCTGGCAAGACTGGTTAGGTGTTGAAAACTGCCCGATTGAATCGATTCGTAAAGAAGATGTTAAGGGTACGCATCAGCTGGTTATTCACAATCCGTTTGAAACGATCGAGCTGACACATACTGCCCATGATCGCAAACTTTTTGCACAAGGTGCAATATGGGCAGCAAGGTATCTTCTTGAACATCCAGAATTAAAAGGTTTTTATCAATTTAACGAACTTGTAAGGAGTGTATCATGGTAACAAACACACAAGTATGGACGGCTATTGTCACACCAATGCAGGCTGATGGTGCGGTTGATTATCAAAGCTTGCAAAACCTATTAAAGGCTCAGGCAGATGCCGGCTGTGGGGTAGTACTTTTAGGTAGTACAGGAGAGGGAATCGCTTTAGATCAATCAGAACAAAGGGAATTGGTCAGGTTTGTAATTAAGCTGGATTTCAATTTTCCTTTGTTGGTGGGTGTCGGTGGATTTCGTTTAGCCGAGCAGCTACAATGGCTGGAGTACTGTAATCAATTTTCAAGGATTGATGGTTATTTAATGGTAACACCGCTTTATGCTAAACCTGGTGCGAAAGGCCAGAGTGCATGGTTTAAAGCATTGCTTGATAAAGCGAATAAGCCTTGCATGTTATACAATGTACCCTCGCGTACGGGTGTGAATTTGCATTATGATGTGATTAAAAATTTATCATCGCATCCTAACTTATGGGCATTAAAAGAAGCCTCGGGAGATATTGAGCGCTTTAAACAGTATCAAAAAACCATGCCAAATTTGGCAATCTTCAGCGGCGAGGATGGTTTAATGCCACAATTAGGTCGCCTTGGTGCGCGCGGTCTTGTATCTGTTGTTGCCAATATATGGCCGTCTGAGGCATTGCTTTATGTGCAAAAAAGCCTTGATGGCGATATTGATACACACACAAACAATACATGGCAGCTGGCAACCTCAGCATGTTTTTGTGCATCAAATCCAATTCCTGCAAAAGTATGGTTGCACCATAAAGGTGTCATTGCCAGCAATACTTTAAGACTACCGTTAGATGCCAGTGATTTACGTGATATTACCTTATTACAACAGGCAGATAATGAAGTTCAACAATGGTTTCACATGAATAAAGAAGGAGTAAGCGCGTGAGTTGGCAAAATGTATTAGAAGCCTTACAAGAAGGTCATATTCGCTCAGCCCAGCAAGATTCAAACGGCCAATGGCAAGCCAATAAAGAAGTTAAGCAAGCAATCCTTGCCGCATTTAAATCTGGGCAAAATACCACATACAATGGTGCTTATACGGGGTTTGTTGATAAACATAATCTTGCACCAAGAGCCTTTGATGTGGGTGATGGTGTGCGTATGGTCCCAGGTGGCTCAGCTGTGCGTACAGGTGCTTATGTTGCACCTTCTGTTATTATTATGCCACCGGCTTATATTAATACTGGCGCTTATGTTGATGAAGGCACTATGGTTGACAGCCATGTTCTGGTTGGATCATGCGCACAAATTGGTAAAAATGTTCACTTATCTGCGGGTGTGCAAATAGGTGGTGTGCTGGAACCTATTGGCATGAATCCTGTTGTAATTGAAGACAATGTTTTTGTCGGTGCTGATGCGGTTATTGTTGAGGGTATTGTTATTGGCAAACGAAGTGTTATTGCACCTTCTGTTGTGTTATCTCAAGGAGTGCAGGTATATGATTGTGTACATGAACGTGTTTTGGGTAAAGGTGAAAAGATTCCTGAGGGTGCTGTTGTGATTCCTGGCTCAAGGCCATTAAACCAACCGTGGGCACAAAAGCAGGGTTTACATGCCGCGTGCCCTGTTATTGTGAAATACCGTGACGATAAGAGTGAAAAATCTTTAACCCTGGAAGAGGCATTGCGTTAGATGTTATCGACTCACCAAGACCGTTTGCAAAAGTTAACACAGAAGCTTTCAGGATCATTTTTTTATTATGATATTGATGCCTTACAGGCGCATATCAATCAATTGCAACATTTGCCAGTTACACTTTGGTATGCACTTAAAGCTAATCCTTTATCAAGCATTATCCAAGCGCTACATAAAACTAAAATGCGCTTTGATGTTGCCAGTATTGGTGAGCTTGAACAGGTATTAAAACAAGGGGTTTCGCCGCATGATATACTGCATACAGGCCCTGCAAAGTCCTTTGCACAATTACAGTACTTTGTTGAAAAAGGGGTGCGAATTTTTGTTATCGAAAGCATTCAACAATTTCATGATATTGTAAAGGTTGCGGCAGAAAAAAGGGTACCTGTTCAGGTTTTACTGCGTGTTCAACTGGCCTGGCCTGAGGCACAAAAAAATGTTTTGGGTGGGCATGGTATTACCCCATTTGGGCTCATGTCTAATGACTGGGTTAAAGGCTTAGCTAAAGTGAATTTACAAAAAATTCCTTTTGTTGATGTAATCGGGCTTCATTGCTTTCAGTGGGGGAATATATTATCAGCAGATAAGCTTTATCATATTTGGCATACAAGTACGACAGCGCTGATTGATCTGGCAAGCAAACTTGATTTGCATTTGCGGGTGATTGATCTAGGTGGTGGTCTGGGTATAAGCTATCAACAAACGCATTTAAAGCTTACGGTTAATGCCGTGCAGGTTTTACTCAATACATTAAAGACCGAATTTCCAAATATTGATTATTGGCTGGAGCTTGGTCGTTTTGCCGTGGGTGAATTTGGCTGTTATGTAACAAAAGTCATTGATCGTAAGGTTGTTGCCGATAAGCATGTACTTGTCTTAGAAGGTGGCTCTCAGCACCTTTTACGCCCAGCATTAACAGGTCAGCCTTTTCCTTGTGCACTTTTACGTAAAAGTGATAGCTTAATGGCAGAATTTCAGCTGCATGGGCCTTTGTGTACTGGCCTTGATCAGCTAGGAAGTTGTCGTTTGCCTGATGATATTCAAAAAGGTGATTATCTTGTCTTTGGGCAAACCGGTGCTTATGGTTTTACCGAAAGCATGCCATTTTTTCTTTGTCACACGCTGCCAGCTGAGGTTGTATGTGCTGATGGCCATGTATCGATTATAAGAGAAAATAAAGGAGCAGATAGTTGGTTAGTATAGTATATCCCCATTACATTTCTGAAGAGAACATGGCTGTTGGGCAAGATGCCAGTGGCAAAGATTTAACGGTTAAAATCATTTATATTAAAGGGAAAGGTCAAACTGCACCAAGTGTCTATATGCAAGCAAGCATGCATGCCGCTGAGATTCAGGGAAATGCAGTGATTTTTGAGCTTCTGGCACATTTTTGTCAGAAGCAGCCCTTGGGTGATATCACCATCATACCGCAATGTAATCCGATTGGTTTGATGCATCGGGCAGGTGCTGGACACCAAGGGCGATTTGATGCGATGAACGGCGATAACTGGAACCGCTATTATTTATGTCCTGAAATTGATTATGATGCATTTGCACAATCACATATAACAAGTGATACTGCTGCCTATAAAAGGGAGTTTAAAACGCTTTTAGCTGCTGAAATTGATAAGGCTTTATCTGACAATCTGTCATTAACCAGAGCAAAGCGCCTGGCCTATTCAGTGCAAAGGCATGCTGTTAAAGCTGATATTGTACTTGATTTGCACACCGATACCAATGCTATTGATTATTTATATAGCCCGCTTTATGCCCAAGAGGCATCAGGGCAGTTTGGCTTTGCGCATGTATTATTAATTGGTAATAACTTTGGTGGGGCGATGGATGAAGCTATTTTCTGCCCATGGTGGCGTTTGCAGCAAGCCTTTTTGCGCCAAAATCGTAAAGAAGATGTATTGATTGACAGTTTTACCCTTGAACTTGGCCCTGAAGAGGTTATTGATCAAAAGCGTGCCCAAAGACAAGCCGATGGCATTGTAAATTATCTGGCATATAAAAATGTGTTACCAGCCAGCCCTAAGGGAATTAAAACTGTGCAGTACCACACGCGTGAAAGCTTTAAGGCGATATATGCACCAAGAGGTGGTTTATATGAGTGGTTTATATCACCAGGACAAAAAGTTCAAAAGGACCAAGTTATCGGGCGATGTTTACAAATGGCAAATAACCAGTCATTTGATATAACTTTGCCGTATAACGGCCTTGTTGTCAGCATTAATGGTAAAGGTGCGCTTCCACAAAGCGCACATATATTAAATCTTTTTACCGTTTGATCTTATAATAGGGGGCAAGGTTAAGCTTATGCCCCTTATAGCAGCTTTACTCCTCAGACTTAGCATAATCTTGTGGAACAAACCCTTGATCACTGGCACCTATTGCCGGTGAGTAGACGACAAAGGCTGGTTTTTTATTTGCCTTTTTTGTGCGCGGCTTTTTGTTTTGCGATGCATCAGCAGAGTCAATTTCGCCTTCGCCGGCTTTTGCTTTTTTAGTTTGCGCTCGGCTTTGTGCTTTTTTCTGTGGTTGTTCATCAGTTTTTGGCTTTGCCGGTTGTTGCGGCGTTGTTTCACCAACAATGATATCAACAGTTGCTTCTGGTTGGGTATCCTGATTTTCAATCACGCTTTCTTCTTTGCCGGCGGCAGCTTCTTCTGCCATGCTCTTTTTAGTAGCTTCAACGGCTTTTTTCTTAGGCTTTTCATTATCAGCTTTCGTAAAATCAAGCGTGACAACCTCAAAGTTTAAATATTTTGTTTTGCGCGTATTGCTGACCTGAGTTTCAACCTGCTGAGAAACTGTATCACTTAATGCTGTAGTCTCTGCAAGCACTTCTTTCACCATGATTGAAATTTTTTCTTCCGGTGTGGTTGAAATTGTTTTCATCATCGCTCTTTCTTTTGCCGCTTTTATGGCTAAAGGAGACTCTTTTTTCATGCTGGCGATATCAACAACTTCTTCGCTTTGGTGCACTTGCATGCGATTACTGCTTTGGCGAGAACGATTGTTATTTTTGCCTTCATTGCCATTATTGCGATGATCTACACGCTGTTGGCCTTGTCTGCCACCTTGTGACTGGCGGTTATCTGACTTTCTGTCTCTATATTGATTATTATCAGCCCGTGCAGGTTTTTGCTGTCTTTGTTGTGAGTTGCCTTGCCTTTGTTGTGTTTTTTGTTGTGGCTTTGTGTGCGTGCCGCTTGCTTTTTCCTGTTGTGCTGGTGCTTTTGGCTCGCTGCTGGTTTCTTCTTTAAAGAAGAAATCACGTAATTTTGCCCAAAAACCTTTTTTAGGCGTTGATTGCTGTGCTATTTTTTCAGCCGGTTTTTGCACCTGTTCAGTACGCTGAACGTTTGTTTTTGCTTGTGCGGATTTAAGTGCAGGCTGTTTTGATTTATCTTGTTTTGGCGTTTTATGCAGAGCAACATCCTTTTCTTTTTCCACAAGGTCAAAACTTGGTCTGTTTGCATTATACACATCACCCCAGATTCTTTGAATATTATAATGAGGTGATTGTAAGTTCGCATTAGGAATCAATAGCACTTTAACATTTAAGCTTGACTCAATTTGATAGATTTCTTCACGCTTTTCGTTAAGCAGAAAAGTGGCAACATCTACTGGCAATTGAACGCGAATTTCATTGGTTTTATCGCGTAATGCCTCAGCACGAACATTGCGAAGAATGGATAAGGAAATGGATGGCACAGAGCGGATAAATCCATGTCCTTGACAACGTGGGCATGCATGCATGACAGATTCACCCAATGAGGCCTGTAAGCGTTGACGTGAAATTTCAACCAGACCAAATTTGGAAATGCGCGTCATCTGTATACGTGCACGATCTGACATAAGCATGTCAACAAGTTTTTGTTCAACTGTTTTTTGATTTGGAAAGAATGACATATCAATAAAATCAACAACGATTAAGCCACCTAAATCGCGTAATCTAAGCTGTCTTGCAATCTCTTCAGCAGCTTCTAAGTTGGTAGCAAGTGCTGTCTCTTCAATGTTATCACCTTTAGTTGCACGCGCAGAGTTAATATCGATTGCAGTTAATGCTTCTGTGGTGTCAATAACAATAGAGCCACCAGATGGTAAGGTTACTTCCCTTTTAAATGCACTTTCAATCTGTTTTTCAATTTGGTGGGCATTAAATAATGGCATTTCTTTTTTGTATAGCTGTAAGCGCTCAACAAAATGTGGGCGTAGCATGCTAAGTTGTCTTTTTAAATCTTCATAAGCGTTTTGCTCATCAATGATGATTTCTTCAACGTCTTCTTTTAGGTGATCTCGAATAGCACGGATAGTGATATCACTTTCTTTATGAATTAAAAAAGGCGCTTTACGTTGGTAAGAAACCCGCTTAATGGCATCCCATAAATTAACTAAAGTATCTAAATCAGCCTGGATTTCATCTGCAGAGCGATCCACACCTGCAGTTCGGATAATAACCCCCATGTCTTTTGGAATGGTAAGCGAATCAAAAAGTGCTTTAAGCTTGCGTCGTTCATCACCTTCAATACGGCGTGAAATACCACCGGCACTTGGATTATTTGGCATTAATACCATATAACAGCCTGCCAATGTGATAAAAGTCGTTAGTGCAGCACCTTTAGAGCCTCGCTCTTCTTTTGCAATTTGCACGATAAGCTCTTGGCCAACGTCTAATAGTTCATTTAAAGGGGTGTTCTGGTCTTCTGGCGCTTTTTTAAAGCATTCAGGCGCAATTTCCTTATAAGGTAAAAAACCATTTTTATCTTCACCATAGTTAACAAAGACTGCATTTAAACTCGGTTCTATGCGTGATATTCTTGCTTTATAGATATTGGACTTTTTTTGTTCACGATCAACATTTTCAATGTCTAAGTCCATAAGCTGGTTGTTTTCAACAATCGCAATACGCGTTTCTTCAGATTGGCGCGCATTGATCAGCATTTTTTTCATTATTATATCCTCTTAAAATTGTTAGATTCCCTCTATAGGGCCTATTGCCCTGGGATGAAACAAGTAACTGCGAGGATTTGAGTAGGGTAATAAATAGCATTTCAGCAGGCAAAAGCCGCCTGGTATTTATAAAAATACGGGTTAAATATAGACAAGTTGTCATTGTTATTATTATTGTTATTAACATTGTTTTAAATTTTGTCAAATTTTTATCAAAAATATACTATCTCTCAAATCAACGCAGCTCACTCGTGGTGACACGATTAAAAGTATTTGCCAATGTTATTTTTACTTTTTATTGGCTTATGTGACCTGTAACTTACAAGCCCTATATAAATACTTTCTTTATTGCATGCATTTCATGGTGGTTTCTCTTATCAACCATCATGGTAATACGGTTTCTTTTTTAACGTATTTAAGCTTATCTTCTTCTCTACGTTAGTTTCTTTAATCTGTATGACTACATGGGTCATTTATCGTATACATTTAATCACAAACTACTTTGAGATGAAATGCCACGAATCATTTGCAGTATTATACAAACGATGCTTAGCGGTGTTTATACCATTAGCATTTTTGCAAATCAGACTTTGCAGGTTCATGCACTTTAACAGCGATATTATATTAAATCAATAATGTCATCATGTATCTGTTAAAACACACCCGGGTATTCTAGCAAAAATCCATGGGAAAAGGAAGATTGTTTTTTAACCCTGGTGGGTTCTGGTTTGAGGGGGAAGGTAAGCGATATATGCTTATATTGGCAGCTTCAAGAAATTATCTTTATAGTATTTCATTTCTTCAATAGACTCTTTAATGTCATCTAATGCCAAGTGCGCATTTTTCTTTTCAAAGCCATTTACAAGCTCTGGTGACCAAAGATTTGCTGCAATTTTAAAAGCGCTGACATCTAATAGCCGATAGTGAAAGTAGTTTTCTAAAGTAGGCATATATCTGGCAAGAAAACGTCTGTCTTGCCAGATGGAGTTGCCGCACAGCGGTGATGCTTTTTCAGCAACGTGTGGCTTTATGAAATCTAAAATCATTTGTTCGGCCTTTTTAAGGCTGATATTGCTTTCTTTAACACGTTGTGTCAGTCCTGATGCGCCATGTGTTGTTTTGCACCATTGGTTCATGCTATCCATGATTTCATCTGGCTGGTGAATAGCAATTGCCTGGGATTCAGCGATGACATTAAGTTCACTGTCAGTAATAATCGCAGCAATTTCAATGATATGACAGTGATCAAGTTCAAGCCCAGTCATTTCCAAATCAAGCCAGACCAAATTCTGTTGAGACATAGTAAATCCTTTTAAGTTTGATGGTTTATATTATGCATATCACCTATAAGCTATTTGAATGGGTGATAGCAACATAAGGTTTTTAGTCTTTCACGCGAGAAACATACTCGCCAGTACGCGTATCTACTTTAATAACCTCACCGATTTGCAGGAATAACGGAACACGCACTACTGCACCGGTTTCAAGTGTGGCAGGTTTTCCGCCGGTACCAGCGGTATCACCCTTTAAGCCTGGATCTGTTTCTGTGATTTTTAACTGCACAAAATTAGGTGGTGTGATGCTAATCGGTTCGTTGTTAAATAAAGTAATTGTGCAAGGATCTTGTTCTTTAACCCATTTTTTAGCATCACCTAATGCCGTTTCACTAACGCTGTACTGCTCAAATGTGTCATCATTCATAAATACGTGGAATTCACCGTCAAAATAAGAATAGCTGGCTTCTACTTCCATGACATCAGCAGCTTCAACGCTCTCACCTGATTTAAATGTTTTTTCAATGACACGACCATTGATCAGGTTGCGTAATTTAACACGGTTAAAAGCCTGGCCTTTTCCTGGTTTAACGATCTCATTGTCAACGATTGCCATCGGTGTGCCATCAAGTAAAATTTTAAGGCCGTTTTTAAATTCGTTTGTACTAAAACTTGCCATCTTATTCCTCTCTAGTATATTTAGCGATAAATTTTTATGTAAAACGCGATTATGATACATCAAAACAGATTACTAAAACAGGGCACAATGCAGCCAAGTTGGAAAAAAGCATTACAGTCAGCCTTTACAAACTGGCAGGAGCTGGCTGCTTATTTGGATTTGCCAGAAGATGCATTACCTGTAATTAGCCCAAAACGTTTTGCAATGCGCGTACCGATAAGTTTTGTCAATAGAATGAAAAAAGGCGATGTTAATGACCCTTTGCTTCGTCAAATCTTGCCTGTTAGTCAAGAGAATTTTATACAGCAGGGTTTTGTCAGTGACCCTTTGTCAGAGAGTGCGTTTATCGAGGTGCCTGGCTTGTTACACAAATATCAAAATCGCGTATTGTTAATTACACATCCTGCCTGTGCAGTGCACTGCCGTTATTGTTTCCGCCGCGAGTTTGACTATACAGCGAATACTCAGGGCAAAAAAGACTGGCAGCGTGCTTTTGAATATATCAGATCCCATCCAGAAGTTGATGAAGTTATTTTAAGCGGTGGAGATCCACTGATGCATAATGATTCAACTTTAGCATATTTTATTGATGCACTTGATCAGATAGCGCATGTGAAGCGTTTAAGAATCCACAGTCGAATCCCTGTTGTCTTACCTGAACGCATTAACCAGTCGTTATTAAACGTTTTTGAGAATACAAGACTGCAAAAGGTGATGGTTATTCATATGAACCATCCCAATGAAATGGCAGAAGACGTTGCCTGGGGGTTATCTCAACTTAGAAATAACCATTTTACACTCTTAAACCAATCAACTTTATTAAAGGGTGTGAATGACGATGTGGCGATATTAAAAAAATTATCAGAAAGCTTGTTTCTGCATGGGGTTTTGCCGTATTATCTTCATGTATTGGATAAAGTACAAGGTGCAGCACATTTTGAAGTGCCAGATGATAAGGCAATTGTACTACATCAGGCATTAAAATCAGCTACATCAGGCTATCTTGTGCCAAAACTTGTTCGTGAAATTGCGAATGAAAAAGCCAAAACATGGCTTTATGCTGAGTAAAAGAGGGTAAGATGAGAATAATTAAAAAGGTATTAATGATGGCTGTATTTTTAGCAGGCAGTGCATATGCGTCTAATTGTCAAACAGATACACTGAAAACCGTATTTAAATTTGTTGCTGATCGTGCACAATTAATGAAGTTTGTTGCTGCGGATAAGTATGAGCAAAAGAAACCTGCCTATGCCGCAGCGCAAGAGATTAAAGTGTTAAACCGAGTCGAGCAAATCGCAAAAGATCAGGGATTACCTGTTTATCCATTATTGATATTTGCGCAAGTACAGATGGATTTGTCAAAATATATTGAAGAGTATTGGCTGGATCAATGGCGCAAAGATCCAGCATCTTATCAGCCTGACAAAATGAGTTTAGCGCAGTTACGTAATGAGATTGGCCAGATTGATGCAAAGCTGTACCCTGCGATTAAAGACGCATTGGAATCCTTAAAACGCTGTTCACTGTCAACGAGCTCAAAACTGTTTTTGGAAGCGATGAAACCTGTTAAAGGCGTGCCTCAAGAACCTGATTATACGCAGATTATGCTTCAGGCCTTGATTGGCGTTGCACAAAATGCGCAATAACGGTTTCAGGTGTTAATTTATTCATACAGTCCATATGGCCTAGTGGGCATTGACGTTTAAAGCAAGGTCTGCAGTTTAATCCATCAAGGTATAAACTACTTGCTTTGTTGCTCAACGGTGGGGTGAATTGATCTGAAGTTGAGCCATAGATAACAACCGTGGGAATATCAAGCGCGCAGGCAATGTGCATTAATCCTGAGTCATTGCTGATCACATGAATACAACAGGATAATAAATAAACTGCCTCTGGTAGTGTCGTTTTTCCTGCCATGTCGTATAGGTTTTGATGTTCTTGGCAGATCTGTGTAATTTCTTTTGTCGTTTCCTGGTCTTTAGCGCCACCCATTAAAAGCACCTGGTATCCTTGCATAAGTAAGAACTTTGCAACCTGTGCATAGTATTTTGTTGGCCATTTCTTTGCCGGGCCAAATTCAGCCCCCGGGCAAAGTGCAACAAAGGGTGAGTAAGTTTGTAATTGGAATTTATCTAGCGTGCGTTTTTGTTGTGCTTGATCAACAATAAAATGTGGAAATGGGAGCTGATAAGGCAGGTTTTGGTTTTTGTTGATCGCCAGTGCGTTAAAGCGTTGGATCATCAGTGGGTATTGCTGTTTATCAAGCTTTCTTCTGTCATTAAGCAATACAAAACGCGCCTCACCATGCCAGCCTGTACGCTTTTTTATTTTGGCAAAAAAGGGGATAAGTGCTGACTTCCAAGAATTAGGCAGCACAATTGCATGTGTGTAGCCTTGTTTGCGAAAGGTTTTCGCTTTTTTAAATCGTGCAGTAAGGCCAAACTCTCCGTGTTTGAAATCAAGGGCCAAAGCCTTGTTTATCTCTGGCATAAATTGCACCAGATCACAGCAATGCTTTGGCGCGGCAATGTCAATAACACAATCAGGATAAAGGTTTTTTAAATAACGATAAAGTGATTGTGACATCACCATATCACCCACCCAGTTGGGGGCGATAATCAGGTATTTACGCATCACTATCAGTAGGTGCTAAGCCTTCAATAACAAAACGAGTGCTGCAATAAGGGCAAATGCCTTCATTTTTATCTTCAAGATTAATATAAACACGCGGATGTTTATTCCAGGAGGCATGCTCAGGTAAAGGGCAGCAAATTCGCTGACCTTTTTTGACGGTGATTGTTTGAATATTTTTTTGTGTTGCCATGGTTAACTTATCTTTGTTAAGTTTTTAGCATTATTTTAACACAAAGTTTGTTTCGGCAGATAGGTGTTAAGCATTTTGTTTTACAATAGATCGTTTGGCAAGTAAAGTGCTATCGACTAAATCCCTGTTTTATTTTTTGTCACTTACACAAAAAATAATTAAATCTGGACACACCGTCCATCGATATTTTTATATAATATGATTGTTAACTGATATTGATCAGTTTTTATTTAATCAATTTAACAACACTGGAGGTAAGAAAATGTTTAGACCTTATAGGGGTACAATATCAGGTGATGAAGCCTATGGTTATTTAGATCCTGAATTAGACGAAGCTATAGAAGCTCATAACTCACTTCAGAATGCACCACTTCAAAGCCCAAGGTCGCTTCCTGCAGGGGGCGTGCCTTCTTTTTCTTTAGGCGGCGGTGAGCCTCAACAAAGTTTTGTCTATAGGGTTGCTAATGGAAACATACAACGGAATGCCTCAATGATATTTTTAGAGGAAATGCTAAATGCTGATGTTGGTGAGGATTATGATTCAGATGGTAGTTTCTGATAATAGTCTCTAAAGATAGCATTATAAATTGTTCTGGTATGTATGACAGATTTCAATGCAATCCTATGTATTAGCCAAGATGACTTGCGAAATTTGTTCAACACAATTTGGTGCTAAAATATAGACACTTGCTGCCAGCTGGGTTACATTTCAATTTTATTGAAAATTGAAGGTGATTGATTATGAGTGCGCCAAGCAAAGCTAAGGCAATCAAGCTGGACAATCCAGCCCAGAAAAAGGCTAGCCACCAGTCTGGAACCGAACTACACATAATGCAAGGTAACGAACATTATGAAGCTGTAGTAAGGGCGGTCTATCAGCCACAACGCGAGTGAAGGTATTGAGCCCCGTAATATACCATCGTCGCACCTGATCAAGGTTTTCATATGCCTGAAATCAGCACTACGCAATACGTAAAGGCGAGTATGCGTGGAGGTGTCGGGGTCTGAGTCCGTAGCGGGTAGATGAACTGATTGCTTTGGAACTTGGGAGAACCTTGCTATTTCTGAATGCTTATCTTGGAGCCTAAAAAGCTAGAGATAAGCTTAGCAAGGTAGTCGGACTAGCTCATAGTAGAGGTGTAAATAGGGTAATGCCTAATGGCACTAAGTTAAGCCGCAT
>NZ_QLIT01000015.1 GCF_003574485.1 Facilibium subflavum | reverse complement strand
GCAAGTTAGCTAAGCCTATTATTTCGCAGTGTTTTCTGAGTATACTTTTTAAATTTTTCGCACTATTTACTTCAAATTTACTGTTTAAATGCGCACAATAATCTCCAAGCAATAGTATTTTCTATGAGTATGTAATGCACATAAAAAAACACCTAAGTTTTGATGCTTTAATTAAAGATTATGCTGACAGAGTGTTATCAATTATTGATCATAGGCGCGAAGCAAGTAATGACTACACTATCTTTGATGTTATGATGTCCGCACTTGCCTGCATGTACATGCAATCACCTTCGCTACTGGCGTTTCAGAGTCAGCTTGAGAAAAGAACCCAACGCAATAACCTCATTAGCATGTTTAACGTGCACAAGACCCCTAAGGCTTCAGCAATGAAAGATTGTATTGATGAAGTAAAGCCAGAGGCTCTTGCTCCTGTATTTAAAACGTATCTATCGAAGTTACAACGCAACCACATGTTAAAAGACTATCAGTTTATTAATAACAAATACTTGGTAGCCTTAGATGGAACAGAGTACTTTAGCTCCAAGAAAATTAGTTGTGACTGTTGTCTAACCCAGCAGCATAAGAATGGTAGTTGCACTTATTCACATCAGGCATTGCAAGCAGCTATAGTGTCTCCCAATAAGAAACAGGTTATACCTATGATGCCTGAAGATATTAGCAAGAAAGACGGGACTAAAAAGCAGGACTGTGAAATAAACGCTGCTAAACGTTTAATCCCGAAGATACGTAAGGCGCATCCCAGGATGCCTATGGTGTGGTTAGCTGATAGTCTTTATGCAACAACGCCCTTTATTGAACTAATACAGTCAAAAACCGATGATAACTTCATCTTCAGAGTTAAGGAAGGTGACCATAAGTTCTTGTATGATACGATAGATGGGCTTGATGCAAAAAAGCATGAAAACACGATAAACAATGGCAAAGAGACACTTTATTATCATTGGTATGAAAATATTAGCTTAAATGCAAGCAGCCTGATTAAGGTTAATGTTTTAAGGGTGTATTCGACTAAAGCAGATCGTTATGGCAAGAAGACATCCACGATTGTTGGTGTTTGGGCAACTGATTTGATAATTGATGAGAGCAGTGTTGTTGAGATAGCTCGAGCTGCTCGCGCCAGATGGATGGTTGAGAACGAATGCTTTAACATATTAAAAAATCATGGATACTCAATAGATCATAGTTATGGGCATGGTCAAAAGAACCTATCATTTAATTTCTATACTTTGATTATGTTAGCCTTTACCTTGCATCAAATACATGAGTTGACAGATAAGCTATTCCAACAAGCTCGTACTTTTTACAGAACCAAGCGTGAACTTTGGCATGGTCTACAATTTCTATTTAATATGATGCTTTTTGATAGCTGGTTACAGATGATAGGATATGCTGTAAAAGTTAGAGATCCTGAGTTTGAGGGACTTCGACCTACTTGATGATATTATTTTATCTAAGATAGTATTAGCGTGCTAGGATTAGTCACGCCTATTATAAATATCTGGGTGTTTTACAGTCAATTAAGCATGTGAAGTAGTAATATTTGAGAGCATTTAAAAATGAATTTCAACTGAATTGGCTGAAAATTGTCTTGCATTAACCCCAATAAAAAATTTATAACGAGTTATTCAACTTGCCGGTAATTGCTGATCTTTAGCTCTGCCTATCCATGTCTTTTCCCAACTAATGCTTTGCTTTAATTGAATTAAAAGACCATGAACTTTTTTAATGAGTCTTTTTAGTTTCCAGCGTTTATCACTAATAAAAAGCAAGTCATCCATAAACCTTATGTGTTTGACACCTGCTTTTTTAGCTGCTTC
>NZ_QLIT01000014.1 GCF_003574485.1 Facilibium subflavum | reverse complement strand
TTTATGGAGCGGTTACGATAAAACCACACTTTTATGCCAGCTCATCAATGGCTTTATTAGAAATGGCAAAATCTGGCCTGGGAATCACTTACCTTCCTTCTTTTACTGTGGCCAAAGCCATTCAACAACAAACATTAGTGCCTGTTTTACAAGACTTCCAAATACCAAAACTTCCCATTTATATTATTACAAAACAGCCACTATCACAGTCCAAAGTACAATTGTGCGCGACGTTTTTTAAACAAAAGCTAAGAAAACTTACTGGCTACAGCGACTGATAAATGTTAAGTAACATGTATTAGGTATGTTATTGAGCATTGTTATCTGACTACTTTTTAGGTTATTGTGCAATCATTCCAGATATTTTTTTGCCAACATATCAAATACAGCTCTGACCCCCATGGCTTCTCCTCCTTTTGGCCGCCCTGGCATCTCCTGAACATTCCACCCCATCATATCAAAATGCAACCAGTTTGTGTTTTTCTCGATAAATGTCTCTAAGAACAGCGCGGCTGTAATACTACCTGCATAAGCGCCAAGCGCGCAATTTTTCATGTCTGCAGCATCGCTTTTAAGCAGCTTTTTATAAGGCTGATATAATGGCATACGCCAAACAGGATCTTGTGTTGTTTCAGATGATTGCTCTATAAGTTTTGCCAGCTTCTGATTATTACAAAAAAACGCAGCAATCTCAGTACCTACCGCGACTCTTGCTGCACCTGTTAGTGTGGCAAAATCAATTAAAAGATCTGGTGATAAATTGGATGCTTCATATAAAACATCAGCCATAATGACACGACCTTCGGCATCGGTATTACTGATTTCAACCGTTGAACCATTTGCCATGGTAATAATATCACTTGGGCGATAAGCGTCACCACTTATTGCATTATCAACCGTAGGAATAACAACCGTTAAATAAACTGGTAATTGTCTATCCATAATCAAGCGCGCCAAACCTAATACATGTGCAGCACCCCCCATATCCTTATGCATTAATAACATACCGCTGGAAGGCTTGATATCCAAACCACCGGTGTCAAAAGCAACACCTTTTCCAACAAGAACAATGTGGGGATTGCTTTTATCTCCCCAATGAATTTTTACGACACGAGGCGCACGCGTACTGGCCCGCCCAACCGTATACACACCAGGATAACGTTGTTTTAATGTCTGCCCTGTTATCTCACTAAAGCTTGCCGAGAAAGTTTGCGCTAACTTCTGGGCTTGATGCGCAATCTCAGCAGGACCCATGTCTTCAGCCGGGGTATTAATCATATCTCTGGTTAAGTAAATTGCACGCAGTGTTTTTTCTACGTGACTATAGACTTTTGGCAGATAAAGCTTCATGCGTTTAGCTGGTTTTTTTGATTTGTAATGTGAAAATTGATAACATCCAAGCCCAAACCCCAAATAAACATCCTCTGAGTCTGCACATTCATAAGGATCATCCAGTATATAGTCTCCGGCTGGAAGTTTTTTGGAGATATCCCCTAACATCCACATATCATCTGCTGATACAATTAAAACAACCTGTATAAAATGTCCATTTTGATCTGCAATTTTCACATAGTTACCGGCAATTGCTTCAAAAGTAAGACTTGTTAAGTAATTCACAAGCAATGCATCTTGGTCCTGCAACCAGGTTTTATATTTTTTTTCTGGAATAACACTCAAGCGGATCGCTTGCGTTTTTCGCGTTTTATAAAAGCAAGAAAATGCCATTTTTTCCCCTATAAATTTCTTTAGACTTTGATTTAATGATCTAACCATGTATTAAAAATATTAATATCTTTTTCAGACAATGTGCCTGCATCTAATTTCAACTGTAAGACATTTACAATATAATCATACTTTGCTTGTGCCAAGTTTGATTGGCTTTGATAAAGTTTTTGCAACTGATTTAACACATCTGTAATCGTTGCATTTCCTACTTTAAAACGCGCCTCATATTGGTTATAAGCATATTGTGCTGCAACAACTGCCTGTTTCAGTGCCTGGATTTGCTTAACTTCTGAAACCACATTATAAAAATCGTTTTGGATATTCTGTTTGATTGTTCGTCTTTGGTCCAGGGTATTAAACTGTGCAGCTTGATAGTCAAAAGCTGCTTGTTTGCGCGTTGCATAATCACTGCCCCCATTTAGGATATTCCAGCTAAAATCCAGCCCAATATACCCACCTCTGACATTGCCTGGCGTTAAAGATGCAAGTGCAAGCCCAGTTGTACTACCTTTATAATCATTAACGTTATATTGCGCTTCAAGGCTTACTGTTGGCAATAAAGAACCAGTTGCTGCCTGGATTGTATTTTCTGCTGCTTGTTGTTGATAAATATTTGACCATATATTGGGGTTGTTTTGCTGTCCTTGTTCTACCCAATAATGAATATTATCAGGCTCAGGTAAAGTAAAATGCAAATCTTTATACAAATCTGCTAAATTTTGATATTCAATTCCGGTGTATTGATAAAGTGATGCATAGGCGGTTTTCAATGTGTTCTCTGCCGAGGTAACCTGTGCTAAAGCGCTGTAGTAATTTGCCTGTGATGTTTTAACATCTACCTCAGTTGCCATACCAACATCAAGCTTTTGCTGTGATTGATCCAAAGCACTTTTCACTGCTTTTAAATTTGCTTTGGAAAAGCTCAACTGTTCTTTGGCATTTAATACATTAAAATAAGCACTGGCAAAATCTAAAATAAACTGCTGCTTTTGCCCTTTGTAAGTTGCCTGTGCCTGCAGACTTGTCTTCTTTGATGCTTCATAACTTTGATAGGCATTATAATCAAAAAGCGTCTGAGTTAAATTGATTGTCGCCCCATAATTGCGAAAAGTCTGTGTGCTTAATCCTTGATACTGAAGGTAATTTTGCTCTGCTGTTGCGCTTAAGGCAATATTGGGTAGCAATGCGCCCAATGAAATAGACTGGCCCGCTTTTGTGGATTGCATAGTATAAAAATTAGCCTTATATTCTGGAGAACTTTGTAAAGCCTGTTCATATACTTGGATTAAATCTGCCGATGGTTGTGATTTTGCTATCGCACCTGTTGCGACAAATGAAGTTACCAACAATACTAATATCTTTGTTTTAAAGGCCATACCTTTTTCCCAATCTATTTTTAATTGTCAACGCTCATGCCAATGAGGTCAATTTTTGTTGAACCCAGTCACCAACAGATGCCATTGCATTTGGTAAGTTTTGTGGATTATTGCCACCGGCTTGCGCCATATCAGGGCGACCACCCCCTTTCCCATCAACTTGTTTTGCAATGAAATTCGCAAGCTCACCAGCTTTAACTTGCGCACAGATAGATTGACTAACACCCACTGCAATCTGCGCTTTATCATCCTTTTGCGTCGCCAATGCAACAATTACCTGTTTTTTTTGCGCCTTGTACTGATCAATTTTATCACGCAATACGCTCATATCCACATTATCAAGCACACCAAAAATCAAAAACGTGTCATCAATTATTTTTTCCTGTAATGTACTTGCACTGCCTAAGGCTAGCTGAGATTTTATTTTTTTGATCTGTTTATCTTGCTCTTTTAGTTGATTTTGCAACTTGATTAACTTATCAAGCACATTATCATCCGTTGATTTTAACAGCTCATGAATCGTATTAAGCGTTTCTTCCTGGGCATCCACATAGTTCTCAGCACTTTGTCCTGTCACAGCCTCTATGCGTCTGATACCTGCTGAAATGCCGGACTCACCCGTAATCTTAAAAAAGCCTATATCACCTGTTTGTCTGACATGCGTCCCACCACAAAGCTCAATAGAAAAATCGCCAACTTTTAATACACGAACAATGTCACCATATTTTTCACCAAAAAGCGCCATGGCACCCATATCTTTAGCATGATCAGGTGTTGTCTCTATGGTTTCAACCGCTAAGTTTTGTCGAATAACCTGGTTCACTAAGCGTTCAACTGCTTTTAACTGCGATCTTGTTACTGCAGAAGGGTTAGAAAAATCAAAACGCAATCTTCCTGGTTCAACTAATGAGCCTTTTTGCTCTAAATGACCACCAACAATTTGTCGTAAAGCCGCATGAAGAAGATGTGTTGCCGTATGATTTAATGCTGTTTTTACGCGCTTGTCTGTGTTGACCTGCGCGGTAACTTCATCATCAATGGCAAATGCACCCTTTGTTACTTTACCAATATGTAAAATTGCCTGTCCTGTTTTTTGTGTATCATGCACTTCAAATGTTGCACCAAGTGCTTCAATAACCCCCTTATCACCAATTTGGCCACCAGATTCAGCATAAAAAGGCGTTTTATCCAGGATAATTACACCATCTTGCCCCTTTTCAAGCTTATTAAGCTTCTGATTATTATGGTAAATATCAGCAACGATTGCATCAGAAACCAGCAAGGAATACCCTACAAAAGCACTCTTTACATCCGTGACCATCATCTGATTATAATCCACATTAAATTTATTGGCAGACTTGGCTTTATTTTTTTGTTGCAACATATGCATATCAAACGATTTCACATCAACATGCAATCCTCGCTCACGCGCGATATCTGCCGTTAAATCCAGTGGAAAGCCATAAGTGTCATAGAGTTTAAAAGCAAGCTTCCCTGGAATCACATCACCATCAAGCCCGGAGATTTCCTGCTCAAAAATCTTCATTCCATGACTTAGCGTTTTTTGAAACTGCTCTTCTTCTTGCTTGAGTGTCACCTCAATAAATGCCTGCTTTTGTGAAAGTTCAGGATAGGCCTGCCCCATTTCAATAACCAATGCATTGACAAGTTTAAAAAAGAAAACATCATTCGCACCTAATTTATACCCATGTCGCGCTGCACGACGAATAATACGTCTTAACACATAACCACGTCCTTCATTTGAAGGCAACACACCATCAGCCACCAAAAAAGCACAAGCACGAATATGATCAGCAATGACTTTCAATGAAGGTGCGTTTATATCTTTTGTGCCAACAATCTCTGCTGCTGCGGTAATCAGCTTTTGAAATGTATCAATTTCATAATTACTGTGCACCCCTTGCAGTACAGCAGCTAAACGCTCAAGTCCCATCCCGGTATCAACAGAAGGATTAGGTAATGAAACCAAAGTGCCATCTTTTAAGCGATTATACTGCATAAACACAAGATTCCAGATCTCAATATAACGATCACCATCCTCCTCTGGCGTACCCGGCGGGCCTCCAGCAACAGATTCACCATGATCATAAAAAATCTCGGTGCACGGCCCACAAGGGCCTGTATCACCCATAGACCAGAAATTATCTTTTTCTCCGATTTTTGAAAATCGTGCTGGATCCACCCCAATTTCATTCAACCAGATCGCTTCAGCCTCCTGGTCTTTTTCATAAACGGTCACCCATAGTTTTTCTTTCGGCAGAGATAAAACTTCTGTTAGAAAACGCCAAGCATAGAAAATAGCATCACGCTTAAAATAATCGCCAAAACTAAAATTTCCAAGCATCTCAAAAAAGGTATGATGTCTTGCGGTATAGCCCACATTTTCCAAATCATTATGCTTACCACCAGCACGTACACACTTTTGCACACTGACCGCTTTATTATAATCACGCTTATCAGCACCTAAAAAAACATCCTTAAACTGTACCATACCTGCATTTGTAAATAGCAAAGTATCATCATTAGTTGGGATCAATGATGCACTTGTAACATGCTGATGCCCATGCTCAGTGAAAAAATCAATAAAGGATTGTCGTATTTCGTTCGTTGTCATCATAACGTTTTCTTACATATTTTTACTTATTTTTCGCCAAAGTGTAGTTTACTATGAACCACCTGATCTTCACAATTGATTTTACCGTTTTATTGCCCACGCATAAACAGTTTATCTAAATCTGTCATAGACATTCCCACCCAGGTAGGCCGGCCATGATTACATTGATCAGCCCGCAGTGTCTGCTCCATTTGCCGTAATAAATAATTCATTTCTTGAATACTTAAAAGATCATTGGCACGCACTGCTTTATGGCAAGACATACTTGCTAAAATTGCATTTACATATTCCTCTGTATTGCTTTGCTGCTCGAAGCGCATCAAATCATGCGCAATATTGATAAGCAACCCTGGAATATCATTGTTTTTTAAATATACTGGAATTTCTCTGACCACAATCGTAGTATCTCCTAAGCTTGCCAGGCAAAATCCAAGCTTTGTAAGCTCAGGTTCATGGGTTTGCAGAATGCTTATATCTGCACTTGACATCTGACAGGTAATCGGTACCAACAAGCTTTGTGACACTGGCTTTTGCGCATGCCACAGCTGCTTAATATGCTCATAAAGTATCCGCTCATGTGCAGCATGCATATCCACAACAATCATGCCATTTTGTGTCTGACTTAAAATATACACCCCATGCAGCTGTCCAATGGCAAAGCCCAAACGATAATCACCATCATGCGATTTTGGTTTATGATCATCCGACAAGTCTACCTCATGATCAACAACTTCTGATGTTTGCTGTTGCATTTTATAATCTATACTTTCTGTATCACTGGCTGTTAGCGGGATTTGTGTCTGTACTGCCTGCTGCCAGATATCTTCTTTTTTCACTTGGGTTTGCTCTGATATAAAGGACTTATTTTCTTCTATTTGTCCCTTATACTGAGATCCACTGCCATACCCTTTGTTATGATGAGTGCCGATCACATCCTGATAAAGCTTCATCGCATCATAGCCATTAATCCCCGCTTTGACCTCTGAAAAAGACAAGGCTTTATTCTGCTTTGAAGATAAATCGCGATGATTAAAAACTGATGTATCTTCTGCCATATGATGTGTATTTGTCGTTTCTGTTTCATCTGTCGGTTTGGTATGGGCTAATGCATGATGGATTTTGCCAAATAAAAAATCATGCACAAGACGTGATTCGCGAAAACGAAGCTCATGCTTGGTTGGATGTACATTGACATCAACTGATGCAGGATCGATAGAAAAATATAAAATAAATGCAGGATAACGCTGATGGTGCAGCACATCTTTATACGCCTGTTTAACCGCATGAGTCACAAGCTTGTCTTTAATAATGCGTCCATTGACATAAAAATATTGCAAATCCGCACGTGACTTGGAAAATTGCGGTTTCGCTACCCATCCTTGCAATTTTAACCCCATATTTTCTACATCGATCACAATTGCATGGCCAATAAATTCTTCCCCGCAAACCTGTGCGATTCGTTTTTGTTGTTTTTCAATAGAATCTGCCACCGGAAAATGTTTGATTTTTTTGCCATTGTGATAAAGCGTAAAAGCAATATCAAAATAACACAGCAAGAATTTTTTTAATAAGTCATCAATATGCGCATATTCTGTGCGCTCAGCCTTTAAAAATTTTCGCCTGGCTGGTGTATTATAAAACAGTGATTCTACCTCAACCGTTGTTCCTGTGTTGTGAGAAGCAGGGAAAACGCCATTTTGTTGTTGATTATCAACGCACCATGCATGATTATTATCTGTCGTTTTTGAGGTGATTTTAACCTTGGCAATTGACCCAATACTTGCCAGCGCCTCACCACGAAATCCCATGCTTTGAATTGCTTCAAGCTCACTTAGTGAATATATTTTACTTGTTGCATGCGGATGCAAAGCTAACGCTAAATCATCTTTAATAATACCATTGCCATTATCTTGAATTTTAATCCGCTCTTTACCACCATGATCGAGCGTAATACTGATATCTGTAGCACCAGCATCAATTGCATTTTCAAGCAGCTCCTTGACAACCGAAGAAGGTCTCTCAACCACTTCGCCTGCTGCAATTTGATTGGATAGCTGTGTCGGTAAAACTTTAATCCTTCGTAACATCATCTTCCTGTACTTGTTCTTTGTCTTGTAAAGCATGTTCAACTAAGTGAGCAATCTTCATTGCCACTTCCTTTTTGGACATAACTGCCAATGATGCTATTTGCGCCCCAAGGTGATTATAGATATCCACTTTATTATCTGTCGCATAAAAAGGAAATCCACTATTTATATCAACCTGATTAAGCACCAACATATCAAGTTTTTTTATTTTAATTTTTGTCTGGGCGTTTTGCTCTGCATGGTGTGTCTCTGCGGCAAAACCAACACAAAAGGGCCGATTATCCATCAGTGAGACACTTTTTAAAATATCTTTATTCTTTACCAGCTCCAAAGACAGACTATCATTGTCATCCGATTTTTTAATTTTTTGCCCTTGCTGGGTTTTCATGCGATAATCAACAACCGCCGCGGCGGCAATAAAAACATCTGCCTTAGCAATATGCTCATGTACTGCTTCATACATTTGTTGTGCCGTTTCCACCTCAATAAAAACCATGCCCTGTGGCTTTGAAAGCCTTGTTGGGCCTGAGATTAGTATCACTTGCCACCCTTTAGATTTAAAGCTTTCTGCCAAGGCATAACCCATCTTTCCAGAGCTGTGATTTGAAATATATCGCACCGGGTCAATTGCCTCAATGGTTGGCCCTGCGGTAATCACAACACATCGATTATTATCTTGTGAGCCAGCATGTTGATCTTCAACTATTTTAAGAATATCCAAAGGCTCCATTAAGCGCCCCAACCCAACATCGCCACAGGCCTGTTCACCTTCTTGGGGAGATAATAATACAAACCCTCTATCAACGAGTTTTTGCACATTTTCCTGAACAACGCTGTTTTGCCACATGTAACGATTCATTGCCGGTGCTAACATGATTTTTTTATTACATGCCAGCACAATATTACCCAAAAGGTCTTCTGCCAGTCCACAGGCAAGCCTGGCAATGGTATTAGCTGATGCCGGTGCAATAACAACCAAATCTGCCCAGCGCGCAAGATCAATATGCTCAATAGGGTCATCTGTATAGCTAAAAGTATCATCATAAACAGGGTGTGCACTTATCGATTCAAAAGTCAGTGGCGTTACAAATTTCTTTGCACCTGATGTCATCACAACCTTAACGCAATAGCCGCTTTTGATGAATAAGCGCACCAACTCAACACTTTTATAGACAGCGATACTTCCTGTTACGCACAGCAGGATATTTTTCATTTATTACAATTTCAACGATTCAAGTAGCTTTATCATAAAAGATATTGCGGTTTAAGTAAAATACTGCTGGCTTATCATTGATTAAATTTGCTGTTACACAGTTAATATTTTTTCTTGCTCAACAATTGCGCATTTTGCTGTTCAATATGGCGAAGAGACAGAATGATTTCGTTATTCTGTTTTAGTATCAACTGATTCTGTTGCGCTTGTTTATAGAGTAAAAACAACATATATTGTTGCGGTTTGCTAAAATCTTTCGCTTCTTTATCCGCGTTATTAAATGCATTTTGCAACTGACGCTGTAAATCAGCAATTTCAGCCTCATTCCCCACAAAGCTTGGTGTACTATCAACAACTTGAGCGACTTGGGGTTTTTGTTTTTCAACCGGTGGCGAGACCCCACTTAATTGCTCAGTAAGTGATAAGGATTTATCGCCAGATGAAATAACCTTGGTATTATTGGTAGCAGATTGTGAATCATCTGCTGCAAACAGGTTACTAATAAGCATACAGCAAGCCAACATTGATAAAGCATGTTTTATAATCAATCGCATACAAGCCTCCTTTTTATTTAATAAACATCGCATCGCCATAGCTGTAAAAACGGTATTTTTTATCAATCGCGTGTTGATACGCCTTTTGAATCATATCAATAGATGAGAAAGCACTTACCAACATGATTAATGTTGATTTGGGCAAATGAAAGTTTGTTATCATGGCATCAACAACGTTAAAAGACTTCCCCGGATATAAGAAGATATCACTTTCCCCGTAAAAAGGTTTTATTTCACCTGAGATCGCTGCGGTTTCCAGTGATCGCACAGAGGTGGTACCAACAGCAATAACCCGACCATTTTGCGCTTTAGTATCTTTAACTAGCTGGCAAACGGATAAAGGCACATCAATCAATTCAACATGCATGTTGTGCTGGGTTATATCTTCAACCTGCACTGGCTTAAATGTTCCTGAACCAACATGTAAAGTTACATAGGCAATTTTTGCACCTTTGGCTTGAATTTTTTCTATCAACTCATTCGTAAAATGCAATCCTGCCGTTGGGGCAGCCACTGAGCCCAAAAGCTTACTATAAACAGTTTGATAGCGCTCAATATCCAGCGTCTCATCTTCACGTTTCATATAAGGTGGCAATGGCATATGCCCGTGCGTTTCCATAATCTGCCATATATCACTATCTAAAAGCTTTAAATGATACAAGCCATTATCTTTATCCAATACACAAGCCCGGTAATCACCCAGGAAAACTTCTGAGTCAATTTTAGGTGCTTTATTGGCACGAATATGGCTGACTACTGTGCGATCATCAATCACTTTTTCAATTAAAAATTCAAGTTTTGCGCCTGTTGGCTTTGTACCATAAATCCTGGACGCCATGACACGACTATTGTTAAATACAACTAAGTCGCCTTTGTTTATTTCATCAATAATATCACTAAAAACGCGATCACTTAAACGCTCAGTTTGTCGATCTAACACCAAAAGCCGGCTTTGGTCACGTCTTTGTGCTGGATAACGCGCAATGCGATCAGCTGGTAAATCATAATCAAAAATATCAGTCTTCATTGGTAATTTATTTATTCCCCCATCGCTTGATGTATAAAAAAACGCTTTAACCAGGATGTTCTATCAACAAGGTTTACCCCAATCCCACGTAAAGATTTTAAAAGCAGATTATGGCTACCAAAAATTTCCTTAATCGCTTTCATTGAATATAACATCATTTTATTCTCAAAATGCCTTTCACGCTCAAAAGCACTTAACGTGCTGATATGCGCATAATCACGATGTCGTTCTTTAGCTTCAGCAATCACTTTGACAAGTGCCGCCACATCCGCAAAACCCAAATTAACACCCTGACCTGCCAAGGGATGAATGGTATGCGCTGCATCACCGATTAACACAACGCCCTTTTGGTAGTAATGTTTTGCATGGCGCGCTACAAGCGGAAAACTTTGTCGTTTATTTAATAGCTGCAAACAACCTAATTGATGGTTACTTGCCTTGGCAAGCTTTACCTCAAATATATCATTATCCTCTTTCATGGACTGCGCGGATTCATCTGTATTTTGTGAGTACACAATAGACACCTGGTTGGCATCAGGAAGTGGCAAAAAAGCTAAAATCCCCGTTTTCGTAAACCACTGGTAAGCCGTTTGCTGATGTGGCTTTTGTGTTTGTAAAGTAGCCACAATAGCACTATGGCCATAGGCTTTAGTATCAAAAGGAAATTGAAAATGTTGTCGAATAAAAGAATTTGCGCCATCAGCACCTATGATTAAAGGTGTTATAAGCTTTTTCCCACTGGCTAATGTCAATATATTTTGGCTATTTTGTTCGATTTGAATAATTTTCTCATTATCTAATAAATCGACCCCAAGCCTTTTCGCTTTAGACTGCAAACAATTGATAATAATGTCATTCTCAATAATATAACCTAAGTTTGATGCAGCAATATCTGCAGCATTAAATGAAAGATTTGCTGCAGCATTTTGATCAAACACAGACATCTGATGATATGGCGAAATAGCACTGTTAACAATATCTTGCCATACCCCTAAACGCATAAGCAAATGTTTTGAGGCATTGTTAATTGCACTGACACGCCCTGGAACTTTTACCGGATTTTTTGGGTTCATGCCAGAGGCTTCAATAACAGCAACGTTCAAATCATGTAATCTTAAGCCAACAGCGCAAGAAAGGCCGACCATGCCGCCACCTACAACAACCACATCAAATTTCATTCATCCACCTTTTTTTGCAATAACGTTGAGCCATATGCCCATTTTCCCATCATCAAATGACTTAAGGCTTTTTTTGCAAAATGATCTCGTTGCAATAAATGTAAGCCCACACTTCTAAAGTGCTTACTTGCTTTACCCGCTTTCACAAAAAGATTAACCAGGCCATCTGTCACTTTGGCTGTACGCATGTGATCACTTTGGCGTAATTCTGTATAGCGACAAAGCAACTGGTTTAGGGTGTTTTTTTGGTCAATCTGTGGGTATTGGTACAATAAATCATATAACACACCAATATCACGCATGCTCAAATTCAATCCCTGACCTGATACTGGGTGCAGAAAATGTGCAGCATTGCCAAATAGCAATACATTGTCCTGATAAAGTTTTTTAGCCATAACCAACCGTAAAGGAAATGCTTTAGGGCGGGTGATATGCATAAACTGTCCAAGCCGATAACCAAAAGTATGCTGTGCTTTTTGCAACTGCTGCCTGTCACAAAGCTGCACAAAGGCTTCTGCCTCATCAGGTGACATCGTCCATACACAACTGCTTTGTTTATTACAAAGCGGTAACATCGCCATCACACCACTGTTGATAAACCGCTCATAAGCCCAACCTTCATGGTCCCTTTTAAGCTCGACATCAAAGACAACAGCTGATTGATGATACAACTTAATCTTAGAATCAATGCCAACCGCCTTTTTAACAAAGGATTCTGAACCATCTGCACCAATAATCAAATCAGGATGCAGCGCTTTGCATGTATTGTTCTTTTCCAGATAAAGCATATAGCGATCATTTTTTTTATCAAGGGATTGGACAGTCGTGTTATCTGAAAAATCAACCGTTGTTTTTTGCAAAGCATCTAGTAATGCCTTAATAATATAAGACATTTTCACAATCACCCCTAAAAAGGGAAGATTTTCATTTTCTGCATGAAGCCTTGTTTGACCATAAGCACCTTTGTCGGATACATGGATATGGAAAATAGGCTGTGCGTAAGCTTTGATATGCGTCCATAATCCCAATGTATTTAACATATTGACAGAGGCATAAGACAAAGCAATAGCACGCTGATCCTGCGCTAAGGCAGATAAGTTAACTTTTTCAATCAAAGTAATCGAAAAATCACAATCCAATTTTGATAAGGCAACTGCCAGCATCATGCCAACAGCACCACCACCTACAATAGCAATCGATTGCTTTTGACTAGACATCTATATCAAGCACCTTGTTGTTTTGCCTTAACACCAAATTCGCTGTGGATTAGCAATACGGCAACCTTTGTATACTCAACCAGATCCATGTATGCACGTTCTTCTTCTTGGCGCCCTGTCACTTCATCATCATATTGCAGTCTTGACATATCAATCAAATCACTTACGGCTTCTTGCACTTCACTTGAGCCTTTGGAGAAGTCAATCTCCATCAAGCCAAGACCCGAGAGGTATCCCTGACACCACATTGCCAATGCATCAATGCGCTGATAAAAAGGTTTTTCATCGTCAGGTAACAGTAAATCAAAGCTTAAGCTATTTGTATGAAACTGCTGCTTTGCGGTTTGATACAGCTGCTTTAACACTTCCAAAGAAGGTGCTGCCATGATATCACCTGTTTCAATCGGACCTGCCATCAATGAGTCCATCCAGGCCTGGATTCTTACCTCAGCACCAACAGTAAATAAAGCACAAAGTAAGGCATGCGCTTCAGAAGCTTCTGATAGTGCATTGATTTTTCTTAAAGCCTCGGTAACCTGCTGGTATCCTGGCAGTTTTTGTTTATTATTTGACATCATTTTTTATTAACGATTTTTTTTGTGATATGCCATTATCCTACCATTGTCTGCTTATTTAATCTCTTTTTTTTTATAATAAATCACTTGCACTCAAGCATATATAATTCTATGATTGAAGGTGTAAAAGTTAGTGTTGCCTGTGCTGTTAGCCAGTTTTTACAGTCTTGAGCCGATGCATATAAAAAAGGGAACAGGTATATTGCTTCAAGTGTGCAAGCTCAGATATAACTGAGACGCCCAACGAAGCGATGACTGTACCCACCTGGTTCTTGAGGGTTCAAGAACCATGTAAGCAGCGGCAGCTACGGGCAACACTATTCAAAGCTTCATTAACCAATTGCTTTTAATTCCTCAGCTGATTTACCATTACCAGGTTCTACCTTAGATTTATCACGATCCACCGGTTCACGATCAGATGCGTTATAAATACTATTATCATGCAGCTTTTGATGCATTTCTTTAGGAAGTTTATGATCGATCCAAACAGCACCTTTCACAAGCCAGGGAACAAGCACAGAGTCACTCCAGGAAGCTTGTTTTACAACGGTTTTGTTATAACTTAAAACACCAACGACCAAGCTTAGAACCAATATTGCCTTGGCAATCCCAAATAAAAAACCAAGCAATCGATCCGTTAGTGATTGTGTGTCCTTTTTTAACATTGACAGCAAGAAACGAAGAATACTGCCAATAATCACAACGATGACAATAATACTGAAAAAAGCCACCCAAAAAGCGACTTCTTGCGAGCTAAACCAGTGCTCGGTATAATGCACCTTTATACTTTCGGCGAAAAAATAAGCTAAAATAAAGGCAACCAGCCAGGTTAAAAGTGAAATAAGCCCCTTGATAAACCCTTGGGAGAAGCCAAACAGTCCAACGATAATAATCACCGCAAGAAAGCACCAATCCAACCAGTTAAGTGCTACTAACGTATCCACGACTAAACTCCTAAAACTTATTACCATCCATCGAATAATCTCATAATAAGGTTTTCTTGATGTTTTTTATATAGTTGCATATCATTTTAACCAATTTTAATGCTATCTATAGCTCATGCAAACCATAAAATACTTTACGTAGCTTAGTTTTTATACATGTAAGTATTTGCTTTGCATTTTGGATTCGCCACTATTCATGTTATAATGACGCTGTATATTTGACAGGCATTTACTATAAAAAATACGATGAAAACAAACCCACAAGATATCGACAAACAAGCCAATATGACACACATCGAGCTTTTTAAGCTAAATGGTGCTAAGGCTGCTGTTCGCTCGTTGATCTTTATCTTGATTTTTGCGCTTTTCTTATACCTTGTCACTGGAGAGGCTTTATCACCAGCGCTTGCGGTGATCTTTTTTTTAATCGATGCCAGTATTAACACCTTTCGGTATAAATGGTTTAAAAAATTAAGAGAGTAATTCCATTGAAAACCCTTGTACTAGGCATTGGCTCACCTTTTGCTGATGACCAGTTTGGCTGGAAAGTCGCTGAAGAATTGCAAAATAGCGTCAAGGATGAAAACATTCAGGTTAAAATTGTCGATCGCCCTGGGTTAAATTTATTACGTTTTATTGAACAGGACTTTCAGAAAGTTATGTTAGTTGATGCTGTAAATGCCAAAGCGCCCATCGGACAGCATTTCACCTTATCCGCGGGTGATATCATTGATTTTCATGGTTTTTTCTCATCTCATAGTATTGGCATTGCCCCCTCTTTAGCATTAGCACAAGCACTGAATTATCCAATTAATCATATCAAATTTTACGGCGTACAGATCAAGCGCATCACCCAAAAAGATGACATCCTATCCAATGAAATTAAAGCGCAAATCAGCCCCATTGCATGTAAAATCATGAAAAATCTGAAATAATGTATTGAATTTGATACTGCTGTTTTTATTGTTGTTGTGCGGCTTTGGCTACATTACAAATAAACTCACCTTTGACGAAACTAGCTTATTTAGCCTATTATACAAGTTGTGAAAAATCATAGGCAAAAGGAAATGGCGACATGCTTTTAGAAATGTTCAATCAAAATAAATGCTTTGGTGGGCTGCACCAGCAGTTTTCTCATCGATCTGATGTTACCAACTGTACGATGCGGTTTGCGGTTTTTTTGCCGCCAGAATATAAAACCAAAAACCCGCCTGTACTGTATTGGCTATCGGGGCTAACCTGCACTGAGGAGAATTTCATGCAAAAAGCAGGCGCTTTTAAAAAAGCTGCTGAATTGGGCCTGGTAATTGTTGCACCAGATACAAGCCCACGTGGTGATGAAGTGCCAGATGATCCAGATAAAGCCTATGATTTAGGCCATGGTGCTGGATTTTATGTCAATGCAACTCAAGATCCCTGGAAGCAACATTATCAAATGTATGATTATGTATTACATGAGCTGCCAGAAATCATCAACAAACACTTTCATTTTCAGCCCAAGCAAGCTATTTGCGGTCATTCAATGGGTGGACATGGGGCAATAATACTTGCTTTACGAAATCCAGATAAATTCGCATCAGCCTCAGCCTTTAGTCCAATTTGTCATCCAACACAAGTACCATGGGGGCAAAAAGCCTTCTCACATTATCTAGGTGATGACAAAGCACATTGGGCAGAATATGACGCCACGATTTTAATACAAAACCTTAATGGTCAATCAAGGCCTGTACCAATATTAGTTGACCAAGGTGATGATGATCAATTTCTTGAAACCCAACTAAGACCACAATCCTTACAGCTTGCTGCCAAAGAAAAAAACTACCCACTGACACTGCGATATCAACATGGTTATGATCACAGTTATTATTTTATTTCGACCTTTATTGATGATCACCTGGATTTTCACTGGCAATATTTACAGCAATAAATTTATTCCTCCTTAGTAATACTATCCCTGCAATCAAAGCAATCATACCCATGATGCTACCACCAATCCACGGTGAATTTTGCTCAAAGAAATGTAATATTACCAAGCCAAATGTTGCAGATTTAAGGCTTAATAAACTTAAAAGCTCAATAAGGCCAATCACCATCGATGAAATAAAAACGATCGCAACGATGATTACGTTATAACGAAAATAGCGCCTGCTATCTATTTTAGACCATTCAATAGCCTTACCTATCAATGCTGCGTCAATCGAATCAATTAAGATCATTCCTATTGCAAAAGCCACAGGTAAAGCCAGAATAAACATAATTGGCTCACCTGAAACTGCGGAGGAAGCTGCTAGACCTAAAAGCCCAATTTCTGTTGCGGTATCAAACCCAAGACCAAACAGAAAACCGACAACATACATTTTGCCAGGTCGATCAACAAGGCTAATAACAGAGGCAAACACTCTGTTTAATAGTGTACTGCCATGACAACCTGGATGTAAGTTGGTCTTGCTTTTTTGATAATGCTTTAATTGAATCAGCGATGCCAGGTTAATCCCACCTGTTACCCATAAAAAAGTTACTGAGACTAATGTGCCAATAATTCCACCGATGTGTAAAATACTTGCACTTTGTGACTGAAAAACCTTTACCCCAAAAACGATTAAGAGTGTTAATAACAAGACGATGCTTGAGTGCCCTAAAGCAAAGAACAACCCTGTAGTAATACTATTTTTATCGTTTGTTGCTAATTGACGAGTTACATTATCGATTGCCACAATATGATCGGCATCGAACCCATGTCGCAAGCCCAGAAAAAAGGCAGTAACAATCATTAATAATATGTAGATATGATTTAAAAAAAGCATAATAAACACAAGCCAGATAACAAGGCTTATCACAAAAAAATTACGAAAATAACGGAAATACACCTTAAGTCACTCCTTTACCCAATTCCATATCGTTAGCCAAATAAAACACATTTTTACGGCATATACGTTTGATGACATCTGCATACGATTAAACTTATTTTCGGGTGACATTTAATGTTAAAAAATGTGCTGAGCAGGAAATACATGGGTCATAATTGCGAATCACCATTTCAGCATGCAGACGAAGCGCATCATCTGATTGGTCTAAACCAAACTTTGTCAGTGACTGGCGCAGATCTGCTTCCATACAGGCCAGGTTTTGCGCTGTTGGTGGCGTAATACGAATTTTGGTTGCTCTACCCTTATCATCAAACTCAAAATAGTCAATTTGAATACCTCTTGGTGCCTCAGAGGCTCCCCAGGCTTTTCCTGCCTTGAAAGCCACATCAACGTAAGATCTCTCTGGGTATTGATAGTTTTCACAAATGTTCAAAATTTCACCGATAGCATAATAGCACTCAATGCCACGAGCTAAGATGCTATGAAAGATATTATTGCTTGGAAAATTCACCCCCGTGCTATTTGCCAACGCTTGGACCTCAAGCGGCAGCTTATCAAAATTAAGATTCAATCGTGATAGTGGTGAGGTCAGATAAGGTTTTCCATCTTTGGTTGAATGTAATGCTGTTGATTGCGGGACATGAAACTCATCAAAATACTGATCCCACTGCTCAATTGGGATCTGTAAACCCTTGTTGGTAATAACATAATCAGCAATCACTGGATAACGACCATCTGGGTCAGTTAAGGCAACTTGTGTTAAATCTTCAAACTCAACCTCTGGAAAGGGTAAACCTGCGAACCAGTTAACAACATCTCTTGCATCTTTTTTAGCTTCTTTTAACCTTGGGATTAGACTCTTGATTTCTTTATGTGTTGGGGCGCGATAAAACCCACCAACTTTAACACCACCAGGATGTACGGATCGGCCACCAAAAAGTGTTAAGATATCGTTACCCAGATGCTGCAGCCTCACACCACGTTTAACCTCATCAGGAAAATCCTTAGCCATTTCAATTGCCGAGCGATATTGTAGAAAGTCAGGTGCGGCCAAAATATGCGTATGCAAGTAATGCGATTCCATCCATTCACCTAAATACATCATTCGGCGCATTCGATGGATCCAAGGCGTCACTTCAACCTCAAAAGCTTTCTCCATCAACGTGACAACGCTCATTTGATAAGCCATCGGACAAATCCCACAAATACGAGCCACTGCATCAATTATTTCCCGACTTTGACACTTTTGAATGTGAAAGCCTTATTTTATAAGGATTCCTTCAAAACCCAGGGCACTACATTGAGTTATCCACAATAACAAAAGGTGTGCTTGCTAAAGACAGTCCCATCGTTTGATAAATCTTAGCTGCATGCGCACCAGTAGCTGATGGAATGCCATATTTCTTTTCTGTTTTTCTATCTTT